>JAITJA010000044.1 GCA_031279175.1 Odoribacteraceae bacterium | reverse complement strand
GGCGCTGAGCGACTTAAACAAATGCAATCAGCCGATGACGAGCATGACCTTCGCGTACGCAATGGTTCCGCTGAGGGAGGTCCGCACCGAAAATCGGGCGATACAGTACAGCGTAAAGTTCCTTCCCCGGCCTCTGCACCAGCAACAAGACAGGTCTATATTTAACGGGTACGGGGATTCTCTCGCTACAGGGATCGCGACAGCGCGTACCGGCAAGCCGCGATCCATCGCTCGGTATCTTTAAAGAGACCGTCACCCTGTACCTCTGATAGCTATCCGAAAGCATAATCTTGCCGCGAACCCGTGATAACTCGCGCGAGATTACGCGGAAATACAACAAGATCACAAAGTAGGTTAAACGAACCACATAAAGTGTCGTGGCAAGTATTGGTCGGGTATATTCGCGAATACAAACACTGCCAGAAACGAAACGATTGAATTTAATAAGTGAACGAACAAATATGTGGTATAGATTAATACTCATCAGCGAATGGTTTGGCGAAATGAATGAACGCTACAAGCTTATTCGCGATTTCAACCGGGAGAGTAAACTCGCGTTTATCTCCGGGAGCGTGCCTACTCTTCTCGAGGCAAAGATAACCAAGGGCGATAGCGCGTTCAGGCACGAGTTCTCGAAGTTCCTCGGGGGGGGATTGAGGATAAAAGCGTTGACAGGGACAGAACTAAGCAGGCAAGAAATGGAAGAAATAGGGGCTATCGTGTTGGCAAACGAGGGGATGGTGCGAAAGCTTATCGTGCTGGGATGGGACACGCTGGAAATACATGATTCAATAGGGGCGTTTGGATTAAAGTGGAAATTGAAAAACTACGCCCATACCGGGGGACTTTTAAACGCGAGAAAATAATGGACACGACGGGCGTGGCTGTACAGGTGATGAGCGATTCCATTTCCGCGTGGTTCTGGATCGCGTTAGGAGAAGCGATCGTTATACTGCTCCTGCTAACGGCAAGAAGGAAAAGTATCCCGAGGGAGTTTATCGGCATGGACAAACGCGACATGAAGAATACCGGGGATAGCGCGAACATGCAGAATATTGTAGACAGTATTGCAAAATCAAAAGAACTTTACAGGGAGTTAAGCAGGAAATGCCACCCGGACAGGTTTGTGAACACGAACTTGCAACAGGTGGCCGAGGAGATATTCAAGGAGGTATCGAGGAACAGGAGGAATTACCAGAAATTACTTTCATTAAAACAAATAGCAATTGAAAAACTAAACCTTAAATTCTAGAAACATGGAATTCGGCTTTTTATTTTGGGTGCTTATCTGCATTTTGGTAGCACGATTAGGAATCAGACGTAAAATTGGGTTCGGGTGGGCATTGTTTTTTTGTCTGCTCTTTTCTCCAATTATTGGACTTGTCATCATCTTGTGTTCAAGGAAGATCAAAAGGAAACCCGAGTTTATTAGCGGGGACGAAGAGAACGGAAGTCTACCCGTGGAAACGTACACCGAGGAGAAGCAGGGCAAGGGAGGATGCATGAACGTGTTTGGATGGTTCTCTGTCGTCTTAGGAACTATTGGGGTGATAACATGCATCATCCTAGCGCCCCTCACGGACACGAACGACGCGGGACAATTGATCACTAAACTTTTCGGGGGAATAGGAGTTGCCGGACTTGGGATTTACTTGATCCTGCGAGCAAAGGAAAAAAAAGAAGAAGCAGGAAAAAGAGAACAGGAAAGAGAGAAATGGATTAGAAATCAATCCCTCGTGGAGGACAAGGGATCAAGTGACGACAAGTAAAATGCTGACGTTGTCCCGGCCATGATCCATGTCCTGGAGGTGCGTTGACGCGGCGCGGGCAAAAAAAGACGACGCGGGGAAGGCTCCCCGCGTCGTTTTCATTTCATCGCGTTACTCCACGTTCACGCGCGTCCCGTCCCAGGCGACGGCCTTGATCGTGACCGTGCCGGCAAGGCTGGGGTGGGTAAACGAGTAATCGGGGGAGACCCACGCGAGCACCCCGTTATTGTACACCTCGAACGCCATCACGTTTTGCCAGTTCGTTGTCGTCACGGTATTTCCGTTCCGCGAGACGGAGCCCTTGACGATATCGCGGCGGTACTTGATCACGTCGACGGTATTATCCGTCAGGTAGACCAGGCCTCCCGGTGCTTTATTGGCGGCGTACGACCGGCTGGCGATCTCGTTTTTCCAGTTAGCGACCTGTGTCGCGGTGATGGTCATGCGCGCGCTGGCGTAGTCGCCGACCACCTCGTCGATCTCGCGGACAAATCCCCATGCCTCGAAGAAAGCGGTAAGATCGGTTTGGAGATAATCGCAGACGTTACGCGCGAAATCGAGCTGGATCTCGCCTGCCTGCGTGGAGTAATTCTTGTCCGTCCCGGTGCGCGCCTTCTCGTGCAAGTCCTTGTAGAGGTCGTCCTTTCCGAGGATCACCGCGTAGAGGTGCACCTGCCAGAAGGGGACAAGCTTTTGGAAATAGGGATCTGTCGAGATTGCTCCCAGTCGCCCGTGCGGGATAGCTGGCACGACGATCTCGTTGAACCCGCGGCGGTAATCCGTTTCGGAATTGCTGCCCTTGGTAGAGATGCGGCTGGCATTGCCGAAAGAGGTTTGGACGTACAGCGAGTAGATATTATTAGAGACCTCCCCGAGCCCCACCCATGAGAGCGTTGGTCCGGTCTGGTGCACGTGCCCGATCTCGTGTGCTGGTCCCCAGATAGAGGTAGTCGTGAGCAGCCCGACATTCATCAGCTCTTCGAGGGTATTATCATGATAATTGGTGCGGTAATCGGTAGCGCTCATGTATGTTGACGGGTTATAAGAGACGAGCAACATGACGCGATTTGGCGGCACGCGTTTATACTTGATCAGGCCCGTGAACTCCTGTTCCAGCTCCGTGATCCGGTCGTAGGCCTCGAGCAGCGGGACGATATCGGGGCAATGCGCGCGGTATCGGGCGACGGGGAAGAGGAGGTGCACCTTTCTTCCTAACACGTCGACGTGCTGGTTGACGGTACGCGCGAGCAGCGGTTGCCAATCATCCTTCCCGTGCCTGGAGATATCGAAGAGCCCGTTGACCTGCCCGCTCGCGACGTGGATCTTCACTGGTGGCGCGGTCGTGCTATAGATGGCGTCATCCTTGACGTGATACATGATATAGGCGAGCCCCTTGTTGGCCACCTTGATCTTGTTCATCCCCTCGAAGAGCTGGTACGACAGGCCGGTATACCCGTCGTTAAAGTCCATGACGCGCAGGTAGACGTCGCGCCCGCGCAGCTCCCCGGCGAAGACCACGACCTCCTCGTTGAGATTGATAGATATTCCGGTGGCGTTATCGAGCAGCCCGTAATTCTTTGACTTGTTCGCGGCGGCGATATCCCCGGTTACCGGGTAGGCGGGATACTCCCTGACGCGATCCGCGAGCGGGTAATCGCCGTTCAAGATAGAGGCGGCCATTCCCCGGATAAACGGCTCCGGGATCTCGCGCACCTGGTTGATAGTGACCCCTGGTTTAAGTTCCGAGCATGTTTTATCGGTGAAGAGATCGAAGAACTCGTACGTGTTGGCGGTTCGCTTGTAGAACTCCATCTCGGCGCAGCTGACGAACCCCTTCACGTTGTTACCGACGCCGGAGAGCACCTCTATCTTGACCTCCGCCGGCGAGGTGACGGGCGTCGAGAAGACGATCCGCGAGGGCGTCGACGCGCCGCCGAAGTCGTACTCCCCGAGGAGGGTGAAGACGCTATTCCCGGTGCTCCTGGCGTGCACTTTCAACGTTTTAAAGTTCCCGTTACTCCCCTCCTGCCTGGGGTAATAGATCATGTAGTCGAGGCGATCGGCCTCGTCGAGGGTATAGGTCAGGGAGACGGGATAGCTGGTCTCCTCGCCCCATCGCGAGTGATAGATCGTGGTATAATTCCCGTCGTGCGAGAGTTCGACGCCCTCCCCGGCGTGTGCTTCCGAGGCGACGCTGCTCTTGATCTTGAGTTTCGTGTCGGTGACGAGCAGACCGGGATCGCCCGGGATGTAAACGGAATCCCTTCCTGCCTGCACGACCGCGAGCGATTTACTGCCTCCATCTCCTTTTGCCTGGAAGAGGATGGTAGTTGATCGCGGGGCCTTGTCGAGGTTCTCGTCCACGTCGAAGAGCTCCTCGTTGCCTTCTTTTTCCCTGTAAGTGATCCAGGGAGCACCCGTCGTGATCTCGTACTCGACGCTGGCGAGGACGCCCACGCGCGTTAACCCGCCGATAGCGAGCAGCCGGCAGGTGTCCGCGGCGAGGACGATGCCGGACGTCGCGCTGGCTTGCCTGACGATCAGCTCCACGGGCGGCACCACCTTTGCCAGTGCTGCCTCGGAGGCGTCGAGGATGATCTTCGTTTCTCTTTCCTCGAGGAGGATGTTTTGCTCGACGACGACGGCCAGTTCTGTTTTATTCAGCTTGGTGGCCGTGCACCATGATTCATTCCCCTCGACGGTCGCTTTCCACACGATATTGGTGTTGATCTTGATGACTTCTTGCCCGCCCAGGTTGGAGAAGAGCAGGACGTCGCGTTCGTCGTTGATGGAGAGGATCGAGAGGTCGTTTTCCTGGCACGCGGCGACAGCGGCGAGCAGGAATAGACACGGGTAAAACAAATATTTCTTCATGGGTTACTAAAATAAGTAGGTTATATCAGACGCGAAAGTATAATAAGTATTTTCAAAAGCAAGCGACGCCATTATTTTTTGTCGCGGGGGGTCATCCCGTCTTGTTGTTTACACCCCGGCGCTCACCCTCTTGTCCGGGGCGCGCGAAGGGGGGAAGATGCTCGCCGCCGGGAAGAAATTCAAGTACATGAACCGGGAAATAACGGGAAAAACGCTTCAAACGGGGGAAAAGGCGCCTTCCGCGGCCGCCGCGGAGCCTTCCGCGAGCTTCGCGGAGCCTTCCGCGAGCTTCGCGGTGCCTTCCGCGAGCTTCGCGGAAGCACCAATCACCGTGACAGGGGCCATTGTCACCGTGACAATGTCGAGTGTCACCGTGACAGGGGCTATTGTCACCGTGACAGAGGCCATTGTCACCGTGACAGGGGCTATTGTCACCGTGACAATGTCGATTGTCACCGTGACAGAAGCTATTGTCACCGTGACAATGTCGATTGTCACCGTGACAATGTCGATTGCCACCGTGACGGACGCCTTAATTAATAGCGCGAGGCCGGTTTCCCGGGCCCCGTTCTCGACGTTCGGGGGCGTCGCGGTAAAATTCCCGGGCTATTTCCCGGTTTTTTTTAGTCATTCATGGAAAAAGTTTTGGAAATCATAGAAACCTTCCTACCTTCGCCGCGCATAAAAGAGATTTATAGCAATGAATACAACATTACATCATACGCGTCACATTACTGGTCATGTCAGCAGCCAGGGGTGAAGTGATGTTGTCTTGGAGTTCATTTAAATGTTTAAAACAACAAGCTCGCCCGGAACGGCGGGCTTGTTTCATTCAAACCCGCCTCGAGGGAAGCACAACACGACAAGTATGACAAGATTAAAAATTGCAATTCAGAAATCGGGCCGCCTGCTCGACGATTCCCTGGCCCTCTTGAAAGAGTGTGACATCTCGATCAACAACGGGAAAGAGCAACTCATGGCGCGCGCCTCCAACTTCCCGCTGGAGACGCTCTACCTGCGGAATTCCGACATCCCGCATTACGTCGAGGATGGCGTCGTCGACCTGGCGATCATCGGTAAAAACACGGTAATCGAGAAACAAGTGAACCTCGTCGAGCTGCTTGACCTGGGATTTTCCGCTTGTCGCGTCTCCATAGCCGCGCCGCGGTCGGTGGAATTCACGGGCGTCGAGTGGTTGCGCGGCAAACGCGTGGCCACGTCGTACCCCAACACGTTGCGCGCGTTCCTCTCCCGCGAGGGGATCGACGCGGAGATCCACGTCATCTCCGGTTCGGTAGAGATCGCGCCGGGCATTGGTCTTTCCGACGCGATATGCGACGTTGTCAGCTCGGGTAGCACCCTCGTCAAGAACGGTCTCGAGGAGGTATTGCCGCTCTTCTCCTCGACGGCGCTGCTGGTGGCCCGTCCGGGGTTGCCGGTAGAAAAACAAGAGCTGGTCGGGCGGCTGGTAGACCGCGTGAAGTCCGTGCTTGCCGCCCGGGACAACAAGTACATCCTCCTGAACGCGCCCGGCGACAAGCTCGACGAGATCTGCCGGTTGCTCCCCGGGATGCGTAGCCCGACGGTGACGCCGCTGCGGCAGGAGGGGTGGTACTCGCTCCACTCGGTAGTCAACGAGAAACACTTTTGGGAGTCGATCGACCGGCTAAAGGCTGCCGGCGCGGAGGGGATCCTCGTGATCCCGATTGAAAAGATGATCATGTAAATACCAGGAATCATGGGAAAAATCAATATCGTGAAGTATCCGCCCCGCGAGACGTGGGAGCGGGTGACGAAACGCCCGGGGGGAGGGGCAAGCGACCTCGACCGGGTGTGCGAGACCATCTTCGAGGAGGTCAGGAGGGAGGGCGACGAGGCGTTGAGACGCTACACGCGGCACTTCGACCGCGCGCGCCCCGAGTTTCTCGAGGTGACGGGGGAAGAGTTCGAGGAGGCCGCGCGGGAGACGCCGGCGGCCCTGCGCGAGGCGATCTTGCTGGCGCGGGCACGCGTCGAGAGGTTCCACGTGTTGCAAGCGCCCCGGGAGGACGTGACGATTCACGATCACGGCATCCGCTGCTGGCAGGAGACGCGCCCGATAGAACGCGTGGGCCTGTACGTTCCCGGTGGTAGCGCGCCGCTCTTCTCGACGGTCGTGATGCTGGTCGTGCCGGCGCGCCTGGCGGGTTGCCGGGAGATCGCGCTCTGCACGCCTCCGCGACCGGACGGGAAGGTGCACCCGGCCATCGCGTGGAGTGCCCGCGCGTGCGGCGCCACGCGGCTGTACAAGGTCGGTGGTGTGCAGGCCATTGCCGCGATGACGTTCGGCACGGAGAGTATCCGGCGCGTCGACAAGATCCTCGGGCCGGGTAATGCCTTCGTGACGGCCGCCAAGCAACGGGCGAGCACGCTGGGCGTGGCGATCGACATGCCCGCCGGGCCGTCGGAGCTGATGGTGGTGGCCGACGAGACGGCGGACCCGCGGTTCGTGGCGGCAGACTTGCTGTCGCAGGCCGAGCACGGGCCGGATAGCCAGGTGTTTCTCGTGACGAGCGAGGAGTACCTGCCCGAGCGCGTGGAGGCGGAGCTCGAACGGCAAGCGCGCGCGCTGCCGCGGGGGGAGATCATCGAGCGGGCACTGGGAACGTCGACCTGTGTCGTGCTGCGAGACCGCGAGGAGTGCGCGGATTTTATCAACAGCTACGCCCCCGAGCACCTCATGTTGAGCGTGAAGGATAGCGCGTGGTGGATACCTCTCGTGCAACACGCGGGATCGGTCTTTATCGGTAATTATTCTCC
>JAITJA010000153.1 GCA_031279175.1 Odoribacteraceae bacterium | reverse complement strand
TGTTCACCTTGTTTACCTTGTTCACCTTGCGGGCCTTGTTCACCGTCGTCACCGTCGTCACCGTCCTGGCCGTCGTCACCTTTCTGGCCGTCCTCGCCTTTCGGTCCTGTCGCCGGGATCGGGTTATTGCTCGCGTCGAGGAGGCGATCGCTGTTATCCGTGGCCTTCACCCCGGTTGGTGCAACGCACCAGTAGCCGTCGGCATCGATATAAACCACGGGAGTGTACCCGGCGTCACCTTTTTCACCCTGGACACCCTGCAACCCATCGTCACCTTTGGCTCCCTGCAACCCAGGGTCACCTTTGGCTCCCTGGTCACCTTTGGCCCCGTGCTTGATCAGCTTCGTGGTATTGTCCGAGAACGTGACCGTGATACCCGTCGCGTCCTCCGTCACGTTCGTGATCAGCTTTCCGGCCGAGATAGCGCTTTGCAGCGTGCTCGTGATACTCTTGAGGTTTGTCACCTCTGTTTCAACATCCGCGACCCTATCCTCGAGGTCTTGGATCTCTCCCTTGTAGCAGCTTCCCAGCATGAAGGTTGTTGCTACAAAAGCTAAAAGACTAAGTCTAATCGTTTTTCTCATGATTTTGATAGTTTAAAAATAAAACATGTTTCTAATAAATCTCTTTTACGGTTATCATTCCCTCCCTCGTATCCTATCGCGCACACAGTCCGGAATAATTTATGGACAAAGGTATTTTATTTGTCGAGAGAAAAACAAACGGAGGTGCTATTTTAAATAGTAATATTGGTTAAAAATAGTTGCGGTAAAAGAGCGATAGACGGTAGTGTTTTCTTGTAATTTATGAATTGTTTAGTTACATGGTGCGCGAGATGGGTGAAAATGGTTGGGAAGTCGTGTCGCGGGGCGATCGCTTGCTCGCGCGGGATGGTAAAAGGTGTAACGCGTCGGCGCGAGATCGTTCCGGGAAATTCGGGGCGCGCGGGTAGTTTTCGCGTTCGTTTTCCGGCATTATGGTTGCCCGTTTCGCGTGGAAAGGTGTAAAGAACAGGCGCGATTGCACTCGAGCGTGGTTCGCGGGAAGGTATCCGGGGTTCCGGGCGGGTCGTCGCGAGCGCGCGGGAAGGCGTCCGGGTTCCGGGCGGGGCGGGGCGATCGCGTCGGGAAGGTATCCCGGCATGGTGGAGGTTGGTCTTCCTGTTATGGTCCCGGGCGCGAGGTATATAATTAAGGCGCGGGCGTCGCGGGGGAGGCTTTCCCGGGTAGATTTTAGACAGTGGTGCGGGGGCGCGCCGGGACGAGATATATTAAAGTGAAGAGAGTCGCGGGGGGAGGTGGTCTATAAAAAGACTCGCGCCCCGTTGAGCGAGGCGCGAGAGATTAAAAACATGACAAGACGGGAAGTGAATTCCGCGGCACGTCGCGCCGGGAAACATTCACGTCGCGTTGCCTGTTTTGGCGAGCGATCAGTCTAGCAGCTCGGCGAGTTTTTGTTTCAGGGCATCGCCTCTCAGGTTTTTGGCGATGATCTTGTTATTCTCGTCCAGGAGCACGGTATGCGGGATCGCGTTCACGCTATACAATTTTGCTACCGCGGCGTCCCATCCTTTCAGGTCGGAGCCGTGTTTCCATGCCAGTTGATCTTGTTTGATTGCCTCTATCCATTTACCCTTGTCCGTGTCCAGCGACACGCCGATGATCTCGAGACCTTTCGGGTGATACTCGGCGTAAGCTTTCACCACGTTGGGATTTTCCCCGCGGCAAGGCCCGCACCACGAGGCCCAGAAGTCGATAAGCTTCACCTTGGCCGGTATGCCGTGCAGCGAGATTTCGTCTCCTTCCGGGGTAGTGATCGTGAAATCTGGTGCTACTTGCCCGATGGCGACGGCTGCCAGCGCGGCGGCGCGTTCGGTGATCATCTTCCCGAACGTCGATGCTTTTGCTTTTTCGCCGAGGAGATCGAGTTGCGATTGCAGTTGCTCGTACCCGGCCATCCGGTTGTCCATGTAGATTTGATAAGCCGACGCGAAGGCGTTCGGGTTGGCCTTGATGATCTCGAGGTTCTTGGCTTTTAGTTCTTCATTCATTTCGCCGGAGACCTTCCGTAGGGAGTCCTTCACGGCCTGGTCATCGGTCGAGTAGAAGAGGGTAGCCAGCTCGTTATTTTTCAGCGAGTACTCTTGTTGCAGCGCGAACAAGAGGTTTTGGACTTTCTGTTCCTGTCCCCCGCCTTTCAGGATGGTGGCGGTACCTTGTTCGATGATTTTCCCACCCTCTGTGCGCGGGTCTTTCCCGAACTTGACGGTGAACTCGGCGTTCTCGATAAAGATCATGTTCACCCTGGCCCTTGATCCCTCGATGACGAGGATGGCCGGCGTTACCTCTTTTACCGTGCCCTCGAGGGTAAACGCGCCGTTGGTGATGGGCGCGATAGCGATCGTGTCGACGGTGTTATTGTCTACACGGGCCACCAGCAGGGCCTTTCCCTCGGTGACGCTTTCGATAGTTCCGTTCACGGTGAAACCCGTTCGCGAGTTACATGCCGCGAAAAAGCTGCCGGATACAGCGGCGATAAGTAGAATCTTTTTCATGTTGCTTTGGAATAATTGTTAAAAACTTTTCTGTGAAAAACTCGGGGAATGATTTCGGGTAGAATACCTGGAGATCCGCGGTCACTACTGGTTGTTGTCGCTGGCGGGCGCCTGGAAATTTTCCCGGGAGCCTGCTCGCGCGGTTGGATGTTGGGGTGAGACGGGGAGCAAGGATATTCATGTGCTTGTCATTACGTGACAAATGTAATTTCTATTTTTAGATTTTCACGCGCTGTCGCGATGTTTTTTTGCACGGGCGGGCGAACGCGCGGCCGCGAGCGGCTTTCTTGTCGTGATCCCGGTCGCGTGGGGAGGGAGATTTTGATCGCGCGGGAGAGTGTCCCGCGGGGGGGAAAGTCTCCCTGGCGCGCGGGGACGGTTTCCCGCCGGGGGGAAAGTCTCCCTGGCGCGCGGGGACGGTTTCCCGCCGGGGGGCAAGTCTCCCTGGCGCGGGGGGAAGGTTTCCCGCCGGGGGGGAGGTCTCCCTGGCGCGTGGGGGTGGTGTCCCGGCGGGGGGACATTTTCCCTGGCGCGCGGGGGAAAGTGTCCCCCCGGGGGGAAATGTATCGCGGTCAGCGAGGATAGTCGGGAGAGGAGCGGAGAGAAGAGTAGATGATCTCCTGTATCTTGACGCGAGTATTTTCCTTGTTCAGTTTATCGTTGAACTCGTTGGGGTAGGTGCGGTTCGAGAGGAAAATATAGGTGAGGCGATTTTCCGGGTCGTTCCACGCGCAGCCCCCGGTGAATCCGGCGTGCCCGTAACAGGAGGGCGGCGCGGCGCGACAGGTAGGCCCTTCCTTTCCCGGTAGCGTTTCCGGTTTATCGAAGCCGAGTCCCCTCCGGCTCTGTTCCGGCGGTAGTTGCGCGGAGGTAAAGAGGTCGACGGTGGCGGGCGAGATAAACTGTTGCCCGCCGTATTGCCCCCGGAAGAGGTATAGAGTCATGATCTTGGCGAGCTCCCCGGCGGACGAGAAGACGCCGGCGTTTCCCGCCACGCCACCGAGTAACGCGGCGAGCGGGTCGTGCACGTCGCCGTGGAGGAGAGTCCGGCGGAAGACGCGGTCGATGGACGAGGGTACAACGCGGGTGACGTCGAGATCCCGTCGCGGGAGGAAGCCGATGTCTCTCGCGCCGAGAGGCAGGAAGAGATGTTGTCGCGTCCACTGGTCGAGGGGCTCTCCGGAGACGTTCTCGATGACCCGCTGTAGGAAGATGAAGCCGAGGTCGCTGTACGCGTAGCGTTTGTTTCCGGATAGTGGCGAGTGTAGCACGAGCAGCGGGATGGAGTCGAGGTAACGCTCGTGGGCGAAGAACCCCGGTGAGACTTGCCGGTATCCTTCCCGTTGCTCGAAGGCGAGGGTGCTGTCGCGGTAGCGGAAGCGTGGATTGATGTAGAGGTTGTCGCGCAGCTTCCTGGAATTATCGCGGGAGCGCCTGGCGCTCAGTAGCGGTCCGCGGAGCGCGGCGAGGTCGACGGCGCGCGAGAGGAAGGGGAGGGATGGGCGCAGGCCGGAGGTGTGGAGGAGTAACTCGCGGATGGTGATGGTCGCCTTGTCGGTGCCGATGGTGAGCGGCAGGTAGGTGGCGACGGGCAGGTCGAGGGCGATCTTGTACCTGTCGTGTAGCATCATGATGGCCGGCGTGGTGGCGACGATCTTGGTGAGCGAGGCGACGTCGTAGATATCCGACGCGGAGTTTGGCGCGCTTTTCTCCTGGTCGTGGTGGCCGAAAGCCTTGTCGTAAATGACGAAGCCGTCGCGCGCCACGAGCACCTGGCATCCGGGTGTTGCTCCCGCGCGGATGGCCGCGCGGCACAGGCTGTCGATTCCCCGGAGGCCAACCGGGTTGAGGCCGTGCCTTTCCGGGTGGTGGTAGCCGAGGCGCGTTTTGCCGGTAGTCAGCCCTGCTCCTGCCGGGAATGTCTCGGCGACGGACACGGGGAGTAGCCCCTCGATGCTGGTCCCGCCGAAGATGGCTTGCGCGAGTAGCTCCTGGGCGCCGGGATCGCGGGAGTAGCTGACGAGGAAGGCGTCGACGGGTAGCGGGATGTAAGGCGCGAGGCCGTATGGCGTAGCCGGGTGGCAGAGGACGAGTCGTTTCCCGCGTAGATGCTCGATAACCCGCGCGAGCTTTCCGTTGTTTCCGAAGTTATCCCCCGGCAGGTCGCGGGCGGCGTTGTTGTAGAGGATGACGAGATTGTAGGGTTCGAGTCGCGCGAGGGTCGCGTTGATTTCTTTCCCGGTGGCTCCCGCTGGCAGGTTGAAGCGCGCGACGGGCGCGTATTTCTCCAGTGTCGCGGCGAACGCGTTCGCTGGCTGGTTGCCGAAGACGAGTGCGGCGACGCGGAGCGTGTCGAGTCGCGCGAGCGGCAGGAGCAGGTGGTCGTTCTTGAGTAGCGTGATGGCTTTTTCCTGTATTTCTTGCTTGAGGGCCGTGTCGGCGGGAGCGTTCAGGCGCGGGAGTATCCGGGAGGTGTCGATTGTACCGGCGCGGTGGATGACGTATTTTTCTTTCGCGGCGAGGACGCGCCTGCAACGCTCCCGGATGAGATCCCTGGAGATCCTGCCTTGCTTTACCGCTTGCTTGATGGCCCGGGAGGAGGCTTCGATGTCCCCTGGGAAGAGGATGACGTCGTTCCCGGCGAGCAGCGCGAGGATGTCAGCCTCTCCCGGTTTTCTTCCCCCGGCGACGCCTTTCATGTTCATCGCGTCCGTGAAGCACAGGCCGTCAAAGTGTAGTTGCTCGCGGAGCAGGTTCGTGACGATCTGCCTGGAGAGCGACGCCGGGAGACGCGACGTGTCTCGGGCCGGGATGTCGACGTGCGCGACCATGACGCCGGGGATGCCGTCGCGGATGAGCCGTTCGAAGGGAGTCAAGTCGACGGAGTCGAGACGTGATAACGGGAGGTTGACGCGCGGTAGTTCGAGATGCGAATCCCTGTCCGCGGCGCCGTGGCCGGGGAAGTGCTTGGCGACGGCGATGATCCCGGCAGCCGCTAACCCTCGAGCGAGCGCGACGGCTTTCCGGCTGACGTTCCGGTAGTCTTCCCCGAAGGATCTTTTCCCGATGACAGGGTTCGCGGAATTGGCGTTCACGTCGGCGACGGGCGCGAAGTTGACGTGTATTCCGAGCAGGCGGCATTGCCTTCCAATGCTTTCCCCGACGCGGTAGGCGATCGCGTCGTCGCGGAGAGCCCCGAGGATGGCCTGGGCAGGGAACTCGATGACGCCGGATAGCCGCCACCCGACGCCGTTTTCCGCGTCCATCCCGATCATTAGCGGGATGGCTGAGGCTTGCTGGTAGCGGTTTGTCAGGATTGCTTGCCGCCGTGGTTCTCCCTGGAAGAAGATGATCCCGCCGACGTGGTGGTCGCGGATGGCTTTTTCGATGGCTTTTTCACCGGCGACGTCGCCGTTGCTGTACGCGGCGAGCATGAATAGTTGGCCGATCTGCCGCTCGAGCGAGAGGGAGTTGAGGGTGGAATCTGCCCAGCGGGACTGGGCAAGTAACGTGACGGGGAGGAATAGCGGTATCAGGAACTTGTACATTTTTCTGTCGGGATTCTCGTTTTATCCCCGGCGTTCGGGGTTATCCATTTTTTATTTCAACACGCGCCCCGGGTACTGTCGGGTACCCGGGGCGTTGGCGCGTCGCGGTTTTTGTCGCGCGATTTAATCCAGTAGCCCGGATAGCCTTTGTTTCAGTGAGTGGCTGTTCAGGTTCTTGTCGATG
Source organism: Odoribacteraceae bacterium (assembly GCA_031279175.1). GTDB lineage: Bacteria > Bacteroidota > Bacteroidia > Bacteroidales > Marinifilaceae > JAIRKS01. The sequence continues at coordinate 852 of JAITJA010000153.1, read as the reverse complement.
ATCTTGTTGTTTTCGTCCAGGAGGAAGGTGTGCGGGATGGCGGCCACGCCGTATCGCGTGGCGATATTGCCCGTTGGGTCGAAACATTGTTTCCATGTCAGCTGGTCGTCGGCGATGGCTTTTAACCACGCGTCCCTGTCGGTGTCGAGTGAGACCCCGATGATTTCAAGACCCTTGGGTTGGTATTCGGCATAGATCTCCAGCACCTTCGGGTTTTCCGCCCTGCAAGGGCCACACCACGAGGCCCAGAAGTCGATGATCTTGACCTTCGCGCTAACGCCATGTAGCGACAGGCTGTCGCCGTCGGGCGCGGCTAGCTTGAACCCGGGAGCTATTCGCCCGACGGCGACGTTCTCGAGGAGTTGTATTTGTTCTTCGATTTTCTTGCCGTACCTGGAGGCTTTTCCTTTCTCGCCGAGGAGGTCGTATTTCTCTTTCATGGCCTCGATTCCTAATCCCTGGATGACGTTATTATAAAGGTGAAAGGCGGTGGCGTAAGCGTCTGGGTTGGCCTTGACCAGGGCGAGTTCCCGCTCTTCGACGGTTTTCTGGTAGTCCATGAAGAGTTGGTGGATGGAGTCTTTCCGGGCGGGTTCTTCCGCGGAGAAATAGGCGGATTGCAGTTCCTGTTGCTTGATGTTGGCCTCTTGCCGGATGAGGTTGAAGTAGTTGTATATTCGTTGCTCGCTCTCCCCGCCGATGTTCGCGACGAGGAAGGAGTTCTTGGCTTTCGCTCCATCTTCATTGGCGGCCGGCCGGGTGATGGTGGCCGTGTATTTTCCCTTCTCGAGGAGGAACGGGAAGATGTAGTTGTTCTTCCCGTCGACGCGGATGACGGCAAGTTGCAAGCCC
>JAITJA010000010.1 GCA_031279175.1 Odoribacteraceae bacterium | reverse complement strand
ATTATTCTCCCGAGAGCGCCGGCGACTACGCCTCTGGCACGAATCACACGCTTCCCACCGGCGGCCATGCCCGCGCGTATAGCGGCGTCGGCGTGGAGTCGTTCACGAAACGGATCTCTTTCCAGGAGCTTACCCCCGGCGGCCTGGCTTACCTGGCGCCGACGATCGAGCTCATGGCCGCGAGCGAGGGGCTCGACGCGCACGGGAACGCCGTCAGGATACGACTTCAAGACGACGCGTCATGGAAATAGAACGAATCATCCGGGATAGTGTCCGCGTGCTCGAGGGCTATTCCTGCGCCCGCGACGAGTTCAGCGGGCAGGACGCGTTGTTCATGGACGCGAACGAGAGCCCGTTCGACACGGGCTATAATCGCTACCCGGATCCCTACCAGCGGGAATTGAAACGCGCGGTGGGCCGCGTGAAGGGGGTCGACCCGGCGCGGTTGATCCTCGGTAACGGGAGCGACGAGCTGATCGACATGCTCGTGCGGTCGACGTGCGAGCCGGGTAGGGATAACATGATCGTCTTCTCCCCGAGCTACGCGATGTACGAGGTGTGCGGCCGCGTCAATAACGTCGAGGTGCGCTCGTTGCTCCTCGGCGATAACCTCGAGCCGCGCTGGGAGACGCTCTTCGACGCGGTGGACGAACATTCCCGCCTGCTCTTTTTCTGCTCGCCGAATAACCCGACGGGTAACCGGTGGCCGCTGGAGAGGATGCGGGAAGTGGCCGATCGCTTCCCCGGGTGGGTGGTCGTCGACGAGGCCTACATGGACTTCGCGACGGGTGGCGACGCCTCCTCGCCCGCCTCGGCGGTGCACTTGCAGGCGAGCAACCCGCGGGTGATCGTCCTGCAAACGCTCTCGAAGGCGTGGGGAATGGCGGGGCTGCGCGTCGGGATCGGTATCGCGTGCCCGGGATTGATCGCGTACCTGAATCGCGTGAAGCCTCCTTATAATATTAACGCCCCGGCGCAACGCCTCGCGATAACGGCCCTGGCCGACGAGAAGACTTTCCGCGAACGGGTGGCGCTGATCACGCGCGAACGGGAACGCCTCCGCCGCGCGCTGCTGGATAGCGGGTGTTTCGATCGCGTGTTTCCCTCCGAGGCGAATTTTATCCTGGCGCGGCACGAGCGCTACAGGGAGTTGTATGATTATCTCGTGATGAACGGGGTGGTGACGCGCGTCCGGCACGCGCCGCCGCTCCTCGACAGCTGCCTGCGCTTTACCGTGGGAACGCCAGCGGAGAATGAAAGAGTTGTTGAATTAATTAACGCGTGGAAGGTATGAAAAAGATCTTGTTCATTGATCGCGACGGGACGATTATCCAAGAACCGCCGCTGGATCACCAGGTCGATAACCTGGAGAAGTTACGATTCGTGCCGGGCGTGATCACCGCGCTGGCAGCAATAGCAACCCAAACCGATTACCGCCTCGTGATGGTGACGAACCAGGACGGGTTGTATACCCCGGACTTCCCCCCGGAGGTGTTCTTCCTGCCGCACTGCCGTATGCTCGACACGCTGTCCAGGGAGGGGATACTCTTCGACGAGGTGCTGATCGACGTTAGCCGCCCCGGGGATAAGTCGCCCTATCGCAAGCCAGCCACCGGGATGGTGGAGAAATATCTCGACGATCGCCTCGACAGGGAAAATTCTTACGTCATCGGAGATCGCCTGACGGACATGAAGCTGGCCGCTAACATGGGCATACGCGGGATATATCTCGGCAAGGAGAACGCGCGCGGGCTGCCCGTCGTCCTCGATACCGGTAGCTGGGACGAGATACGCCGCTTTCTCGTCAACGGTTCCAGGCGCGCGACACTTTCCCGCGTCACCTCGGAGACCTCCGCGACGGTCTCTATCAATCTCAACGGGACGGGAAGTTGCAAGGTGGTCACGGGGATCGCTTTCTTCGATCACATGCTCGAGCAGATCGCGCGCCACGCCGGCATAGACCTGAACGTCGAGACGCGCGGGGATCTCTCCGTCGACGAGCACCATACCATCGAGGATACCGCCCTCCTCCTCGGCGCGTGTCTCCGCGAGACCCTCGGGACGGGGAAGGGGATCGAACGGTACGGATTTGTCCTCCCGATGGACGAGGCGCGCGCGACCGTGGCGCTCGATCTCGGCGGGAGAAGCTACCTCGAGTGGGACGTCGAGCTGCACAGGGAGTACGTCGGAGACTTCCCCACCGAGATGACCCGCCACTTCTTCGCGTCCCTCTGCCAGGAGGCCCGTTGCACGCTACACGTGGAGGCCACCGGGGAGAATACTCATCACGTGATCGAGGCCATCTTCAAGGGATTCGCCCGCGCCCTCAAGATGGCCATCCGCCGGGAAGGAACGGGAATACCCTCGTCGAAAGGAGTGATATGAAAGAGGAAGTAGTCATCATCAAGTACGGCGCGGGAAATCTCTTCTCCGCGCGGGCAGTCGTGGAGCGCCTGGGCTATCCCGTTGTCCTGAGCGATGACCCGGCCGTCGTGAGCGCCGCCACCCGCGTGATCTTCCCTGGCGTTGGCCAGGCGCGTAGCGCGATGGAACGGCTACGGGCTCGCGGGCTCGATGACGTTATCCCCGCCTTGCGCGTGCCGGTCCTCGGGATATGCCTCGGGATGCAACTCATGTGCGCGCGTTCCGAGGAGGGAGACACCCCCGGGCTGGGCGTCTTCCCGCTGGAAGTGAAACGCGTCCCCGGGGGATACAGGACGCCACACGTCGGCTGGAATCGCCTCGAGCAGCTCTCGTCACCACTCTTCGACGGGATCGACGAGGGGACGTGGGCCTACTTCGTACACTCCTATTTCGTTCCCGCGTCCCCGGTACAGATCGCCAGTTGCACCTACCACGCGCCATTCAGTGCCGCCATCCGGCGCGATAACTTCTTCGGCTGCCAGTTCCATCCCGAGAAGTCGGGGGATGCCGGCGAGCGAATCATCCGTAACTTTCTCGAGTGGAAACCATGAAACAGGACGCCCGCGACAAGATTATCCCCGCGATCGACATCATCGGGGGGAAATGCGTGCGACTCACGCGGGGCGATTACGCGCGCTGTACTACCTACCCCGGTGATCCCCTTTCCGTCGCCTCGCGCTTCGAGGAAGCGGGATTTTCTCGCCTGCACCTCGTCGATCTCGACGGGGCGCGCGCCGGGAAGGTCGTCAATGCCGCCGCGCTTGACCGGGTTGTCTCCCGCGTCTCCGCGCGCGTTGACTTCAGCGGCGGGATACGCTCGCTTGACGATGCCCGGCGCGTGCTCGACGCGGGGGCTACCTGGGCGTGTATCGGCAGCATGGCCGCGGAGCAACCGGAACGCGTCATGGAGTGGATGGATTACCTCGGTGACGATCGCCTGATCATCATGATCGACGTGCTCGACGGGAAATTACGCGTCCGCGGGTGGCTCGAGGAGACCGACGTCGCGCCCGCGGAGCTTGTCGACGCTTACCGCGGGAGGATACGCCACCTGGCTTGCACGGATATCTCCCGCGACGGGACTTTCGACGGGCCGAATATCCCCCTTTACGAGGAGTTACGCGCCCGTTATCCCGGCATCATCCTTGTCGCGTCGGGTGGTGCTCGCGACCTCGAGGATGTCCGTCGCCTCGTCGAGGCCGGCGTCGATGGCGTGATTGTCGGAAAGGCGCTACACGAGGGAAGGATCTCCCTCGACGAATTTCGTTGAACTACTAATGCAATAAACGTGATAGCAAAAAGAATTATACCGTGCCTCGACGTGAAGGAGGGGAGGACCGTCAAGGGTGTTCATTTCGAGAACCTGATAGACGCGGGGGACATTGTCGAGCTGGCCGCGCGCTACTCGGAAGAGGGGGCCGACGAGCTGGTGTTTCTCGACATCACCGCCAGCCACGACCGCCGCGAGACCCGCCGCGACTGGGTAGAACGCGTCGCGAGGGCTACCCGCGTGCCGTTCACCGTCGGCGGGGGAATCACCTCGGAACGAGACGTGGAGGCGTTGCTCGAGAGTGGCGCCGACAAGATCTCCGTGAACTCCGCCGCCATCGATAATCCCGCGTTGATCGACAGGCTCGCCCGCGCGTTCGGAAGCCAGTGCGTCGTCGCGGCCATCGACGCGAAACAGGAACAAGGAAGCTGGCGCGTGTACCGCCAGGGGGGACGCGTCGCCACCAACCGCTGGTTGTTCGAGTGGGCCAGGGAGGTCGTCAACCGCGGCGCCGGGGAGATCCTTTTCACGTCGATGGATCACGACGGGACCCGCCGCGGTTTCGCGCTACATCCCCTCGCGCTCCTCGACGAGATGCTACGCGTGCCCGTCATCGCCTCAGGTGGCGCCGGGAGCCCCGGGGATTTCCACGACGCGTTTGTCGTGGGAAGGGCTTCCGCCGCTCTCGCCGCCGGCATTTTCCATTTCGGCGACATGACAATCCCCGAACTTAAACGATACCTCCACGCGAACGGGATCAATGTCAGGATAACCGGGTAAGTATACCTTAATAATATATCGAACATGAAAGAACCGATTTTCGACCAACAGGGCCTCCTGCCCGCGATCGTGCAAGACGCCAGTACCCGCGTCGTGCTCATGCTGGGATACATGAACGAGGAGTCGTTGCGCGTCACCAGGCAGACGGGACGCGTGTGTTTTTATAGCCGTTCCCGCCGACGCCTCTGGACGAAGGGCGAGGAGAGTGGACATTTCTTGCACGTCAAGGAAATCCTTGTCGATTGCGATGGCGACGCGCTGCTCGTGAAGGCCATCCCCGTTGGCCCCACGTGTCATACCGGCGCTGATACTTGCTGGAACGAGGAGAATCTACCCGGCTTCCTGGTTTATCTCCAGGAGTATCTCCGCGCCCGCGCCCTCGCGTCCCCGGACGCTTCTTATACCGCGCGTCTCTTCCGTTCCGGGATCAACAAGGTCGCGCAGAAGGTCGGCGAGGAGGCCGTCGAGCTGGTCATCGAGGCCATGCGAGACGATGACGCGCTTTTCCTCGAGGAGGCCGCCGACTTGCTTTATCATTACTTGCTTCTTCTCCTGGCCAGGGATCATTCTCTCGAAGATGTTGTCGAGGTGTTGAAACGCCGTCATCGCCCGGCTCCCGGCGACGCGTCTTCGTCGCCTGTTTCCTGAGGCTGGTCGTCGCGTCTGGCTGCTGGCATCGTCCGGGGACTCCCCGTGGAATATACCGGCCGGCACGCCAGGATCTTTCCTGCCCGTCCGTAACCCCGGACGAGTAGCCGCGAATTTTATCCTGCCCGTCCGGAGTTCCGGACGGGCTGTTGCAATTTTGAGTCTGCCCGTCCGGAGTTCCGGACGGGCTGTTGCAATTTTGATTCTGCCCGTCCGGAGTTCCGGAC
>JAITJA010000196.1 GCA_031279175.1 Odoribacteraceae bacterium | reverse complement strand
AAATCCAAATGACCTTGTTTGAAATCCAAACAACCTTGTTTGAAGTTCAAACAACCTTGTTTGAAATCCAAACAACCTTGTTAACCGGGTTGCATTGCTTGCTAACCCGGTTGAAAATGGCTTGAAAACTTGAGATGTCTCCCCCGGTCATCGAGATATTACGACAAATGCCGGGCGTTACCGTCACGGAACAGGGTGACGTGGTCATCGGGCAACCGGAAATCTTGTACGGGAAAGAGGGCCGTAAAATGTATTACACGGGAGACTGAACGACAATAATCCTTTGTATATATTCCCGGGAGATCCCGACTTGAAAGTTTCACGAGCGGGTAGACGGGCGGGGCGATCGCGTCTTTGTCGTGTTCACAGCCGGTCGAGTTTCTTCAGGGCGCGGAGCTTGAGGTAGTACATCTTCAAGATATTGGGGAAGGTATCGTAGTGTTCGCATTTTCGGGCGAAGTGAAGTAATTCCTCCCGGCCGGTGACGTGGTGGAGGACGATGAGTTGCCAACGCACGAGGCGCAGGTAACCGATGGTGCAAGGGTCGTTCTTGGGGTAGCCGGGGATGTCGCAGCGGTTGAAGCGTAGCCAGAAGCCAAGGTCGAAGCGCGGTAACTGGCGGATCAGTCCCTCTATCCCCTCGTCGAAGAGGCCGCGGGCGAGGCGATGGCCTTCAGGACAAATGGTGTCGGGAACAGCGCGCGCGTAGTCGAGCAGGCCGAAAAGGGAGAAGGCATGCCCGTCGAGCACGCGCGTGGGAGCGGTAGCCACGTATTCCTCGTAGAATGTCTCCCCGGCGGTGCGGTCGACGGAGACTCCTCCCTCCGAGATGTCTTTCGTGAAGGGGAGGAGGGCGCTGGTGGCCAGGTGCAAGTAATTGTCGTTACCGGTCAGTTGCCATGCCCGCGTCAAGATGGAGATGCCGCGGCCTTGCACGAAGGCGGATTTCCATGGGGTGAACACGCCGAATTCCGGCTTGGGAACGTCTGTTAGCCAGTAGACTCCTTGTTCCTTTTCCTCGCGTTTGTTTCGCGCGAACCAGTCTGCGACGCGCAGGAAGTGTTCTCGCTTGTCGACATTCCCCGTCTCGATCCATGAATGGAAGAGGGCCAGTCCATATTGCCCGATGGAGATGGGGTAGTAGTGGAGACGAGGCGGCGTCACGTCGATGTAGGTCGTGTTCAGTGGTATTCCCTCCTCGTCGAGGGAGTGGATCAGGCGGTTGAGTTTCGATCGTTTCTCCTCGAACTTGATGTAGTAGTAGCCCAGTTTTCCCGGTGGGGTGTTCATGTTTACTATCACGCGGCGGTTGGCGTTGAAATCGCGGAGAAGTTTCCTCAGCATGAACATGCTTTTCTTGATATTCATCTTTCGTTTAGTATCGCGACTAACGCGCGGGTGAGTGAGTGACGGGAGTAGTCCTGCACGCGTCGGTTCTCCCGCGGAGTGGACGGGAGATCGCGGCAGGTTCTCAGGAAATCGCGGATTCCCGCCTCGTCGTTGTAGTCGAAGGTTTGTCCCGCCTCGCGCGAGCGGAGAATCCGGGCAGCTTCCCCGTCCGGGGGGGCGAGGCAGAGGACGGGTACGCCCGATCCCATATACTCGAATAGTTTGCCGGGGAGATTTCCCTTGCTTCCAGGTGCATCGGGGATGATGAGCAGGAGTACCGATGATTGCCGCATCCAACGGATCGCCTCGGCGTGCGGGACGAAGGGGTGCAACTCGACATGTCCCGCGAGCGTTTCGAGTTCCCCGGCGTGTAGCGGGTCAACCTTGCCGACAAGACGCAGGCGAAGGGGGGAATCGACAAGTAGTCCGCGTACCGCGGCGATGAAGGCTTTCACCGTGTAGTCGGCGGCCAGCGTGCCGGTGTAAGTGATGGTGAACTCTTTTTCTTTCGGACATTCGCCGGAGAAGTCCCGCGCATCGTATCCGTTGTGGATGACACGTACCTTTCCGGGGTCAATCGCGGGAGACTTCGCGAGGAATTGTTCGCGAGTGTGGTGGCTCACCGTGATCACGGCGTCGGCCCGCGTCAGGACGCTCCTTTCGTGATGGCGGTCGACGGCGCGCGCGAGGGGCGTGGGATAGAACTTGTCATAATAGTAGATGTCCGTCCAGGGATCACGGAAATCGGCGATCCAGCGCGTGGCGAGTTCACGTTGTAGTTTCCTGCCGACGAGGTGGGTAGACATGGGAGGCCCCGTGGTGATGATCGTGTCGATTCCCTCTTCACGGACGATACGAGCAGCCTCGCGGTAGGCGTGTTTGTTCCATCCCCGACGAGCATCCGGCAGGAAGAAGTTCCCGCGGATAAAGCGGGAGATCTTTTGCTTTAAAGTGGGTTGTCCCTCGCCCACGAAACCACTGTAAGGAGCCGTTCTCGCTTTCGCAACGCGTTTGTAAAGATTGTACCAGCCCGACGTGCCGGTGTGGTACACCCGTTGTCCCGGGCGAACCTCTTCTAGCAAGGAGTTGTCCCGCACGGGATATTCCGCCTTGTCGGGATCGACGGTCAGGATGATAGGCTCGTGATCAAACTCCGGGAGGTAGCTCGCGAATTTTAGCCAGCGCTGCACTCCCGGTCCGCCGGCGGGGGGCCAGTAGTAGGTGATGATCAATACCTTTTTTGATGAACGGGACGGCATGATTCTGGCTATTTAACGTGTATTCGCGTCTGGTACGTGAAAAAGCCATCCGTTGACGAATGGCTTTTTACGCGTATCAAATCGTACAATTAATAGAACTTATACCTGAAGTCCTCCACTTTTGCTGCCTGGATGACCGAGGGGATCGCCTGGTATTGTATCTGTTCGTCGCGCATTTGTTTTAGCAAAAGCTTACGTTGCGCGACCTCTTCAGGAGATATCGCCCCCGCGTCTTCGGTCTTGTTCGTCACGACGGCCATGAAGACGCCTTGGTTACCAATGATCGGCGCCGAGATCTGATTCATGTTCAAGCGTACCACCTCGGCAATCACCTTGGGTTCAATACCGGCCCCGGGGAGTTGGAAGGAGGCGAAACTAACGTCCGTGGCGTCGATTACCTCCGTGTTCGTCTTCTGGGCGATAGAAAGGAGACTCTCGCTACCGGTAGCGGCTGCTTGTAGCTCTTTCGCGATGATCTCTCCCTTTTTCTTCCGGATCACTTCCCTTTGTATTACCGGGGTAACCTCCTGCAAGGGAGAGATGCCCTCCTCCTTGATATCGGTGAGCACGGCAACGATATACTTGTTGCTACATTCAAAGATGGGAGACTTCCGGTTATTTACTAACACCTTCCCGGTGGAGCTGCTCATGTAAGCCTCGCGGACAATATCCCTTGCATTCTCGATACCGGCGATAGTATTATCGTTCTTGTCGAGGGTCGCGTAGCGCTTGGTTTGTCCCTTGTCGGCCACGGCCTTTTCAAATTCGGCGATGGTATTCATGTTATCAACGAACACGCGAGCCTCGTTATATACCTTGTTGATGGTCTGCTCCGACGGACCGATCTCTTTCGTCACGATTCCCACGATCACTTTCTCCAGCGGTTTGCTTCGCCCGGAGACTTGAAGGATGACAAGACCTCCTTGCGTGGGAAGAAGTTTCACGTCATTCTTTCGAGCGAAGAAAAGCGTGTCGCGTAGCGGGGAAGGCAGCATGTCCTGTGTAAACCACCCGATATCCCCACCGTTAACGGCGGAATTAGGATCAGCGGAGAAACTCCTCGCGAGAAGGTCGAAACTGGCTCCCCCGCGAATCTCTTGCATCAAGCTATCGGCTAATTTGGTCCTGCTCTCGACGTTCGTTTGGTCGATGGTCAAGAATATCTGGCGAAGTCTCACGGAATCCGGTATCATCTTACGATCGGCCACGCGGATGAGATTGTACGCGTTATTTTCCTCGTACGGGCCGTACACTCCCGGGTTATTCGTCCCGTCAAAGAGGAAGGCGTCCAGCTCCTCGTTCATCTCGCCTTTCTTGTAGAAATGCGGCTCTATCTTTTTCTCCGTGGTGCTGGTAGCGAACTCGATCACGTTACCGGCCGCCTTGAACTCGGGAATCAACTCCTCGAGCGCCTCTCGCGTTTCCTGGATATCCTTCGCCGACGCGCTCACGTCGAAACTCACGTAGGTGATTTGGCGGGATTCCTGTTGCTTAAAGAGATGCTGGTGGGTATTGTAGTACTCCTTGATTTCGGAAGGTGTTACTGTCACGACAGAGTCACTAATGGTGTTGTAGCTCTTCACCAGGTAGCTAACGTCCACCGTGGAGGTCGCGTGAGCCATTAATTCGTTTACTTGCGCGGTGGGAATATAGAGAGCCTTGGAGAGCAGGGACTGGTACTTGGCCACCTGGTACGACGAGATCGCTTGTCTCTCGAGGAACTGCCATGTTATCTTGTATGGATTATCCCTGGGAGTTTGTAGAATCTCCTGGATAACGGTATTGAGTTGAGTCTTGTCCGTCGGGTCGACTCCCAGCGAGGAGATGAACTGGGCAATGCCGGGATCCAGTTGCTCGCCGACCAGCCTGCTATACACCTCTTCGTCGCTCACGCCCAGGCCGATTTTCTCGAACTCCTGTCCCAGGACGATGCGGAACACTTCCATCTGCCACGTGTTCTCTTGCACTTTTTGCCGTTGTATTTCATCGAGCGACGAGACTCTTTGGATTACTTTAAACACGTTCTCGTTATTACTCACGAAGGCCTGGTACTCCTGGATATCCAACGTTTCTCCCGCGATCACTCCAACTTTGTTCCGGCTACGGTTTAGTATTTGGGAGCTGGAACTTAACGCGTCACCCACGATAAAAGCCAACAAAGCTAATCCGATAATGACACTGACGAGTATCCCTCCTTGGTTTCTAATTTTCTGTAATGTTGCCATCTATGGTTACTTTTTAAATAGGTTACAATATCTTGTTCTTTTGAGGGGACGAATGTATAAATTATTTTGTTTTTGTCGGCTTCTTTTGAGTGGTTTTTGTTGCCTTAACTACATTTCCCCGGGTTGCCTTCGTTGTTTTCTCCTTCTTAGGTGCGGCTTTAGAGGTAGTTTTAACCTTCAGTTCGCCTCCTTTCTCGATGATCTCCATTGTTTCCTCGAATGTTAGCAAGTTCGCGTCTTGTGTCTTGGGGATCTTGTAATTCGACTTGTTATACGTGATATACGGGCCGAAGCGACCGCTCAAGATGCACGCCCCGTTCTCAAATTCCTGTATCCTGCGATTGCTATCAATCTCCCGTTTCTCCTTGATCCGCTTGATGGCCGTGTCGAGAGAGATGATCGCGGGATCGTCCGCTCCCTTTTTTAGCGCGACGTACAGTTGATCGTGCTTGATATAAGGCCCGAAACGACCGATAGCCACTATCACCTGCTTCTCCTCGTACTCTCCCAGCACGCGGGGGAACTTGAGAAGGTCAAGTGCCTCCTCGAGAGTGATGGTCTCCATCAGTTGTCCCTTTAGCAAACCGGCGTAGCGCACTTGTTCGCCCTCACCCATTTGCACTATCGGGCCGAAACGACCGATGCGCACGCAGACAACCGCCCCCGTCGAGGGATCAGTACCCAAGACGCGTTCGCCGGTATTTCGTTCCGACTCCTTCAGCGTTTTCTCCACGTTGGCGTGGAACGGGGCGTAGAAGTCGCGAATCATGGATTGCCACTGCAATTTCCCCTCGGCGACATCATCGAGCGCCTCCTCGGCCTTGGCCGTAAAGTTATAATCCATGATGTCGGCGAAGTGCTCGCAAAGGAAATCCGTCACGACTATCCCAACGTCCGACGGGAAGAGCTTCCGTTTCTCCGTACCGAAATGGCGGATCAGGGGTTTCCGCGTCACCTGGTCTCCCGTCAGGATAAACTGCTCGATCTCCCGTTCCTTCCCCATCCGGCTCTCCCTGCTCACGTAATCTCGGTTCTGTATCGTGGTGATAGTAGGCGCGTAAGTCGACGGTCGCCCGATGCCCAGCGCCTCCAGCTTCTTGACCAGGCTTGCCTCCGTGTACCGTGGGGGATGCGCCGTGTATTGCTCCAGCGCCTCGATTCGCTTGCGCTGCAACCGGTCTCCCGCGTGGAGCACCGGTAACATCTCCATTTGCTCGTCCTCCTTCTCGTCGTCGAGCGATTCGCGGTACATCCTCAGGAAGCCGTCGAACAGCACTACCTCCCCCGTGGCCACGAAGGTGCGAGATTGCCCCGAGACGGCGATAGTGACGATCGTTCTTTCCAGCTTGGCGTCGGCCATTTGCGAGGCCAGCGTCCGCTTGTATATCATGGAATAAAGCTGTTGCTCCTTCATATCCCCGGAGATACTTTCTTTCTCCATGTACGTGGGACGAATAGCCTCGTGTGCTTCCTGTGCTCCCTTACTTTGCGTCGTGTACTGCCTCGCGTGGAGATACTTCTCGCCGAGTGTTTCCACGATCACCTTCTTGGCGTTATTGATGGCGAGTTGCGAGAGATTCACGGAATCGGTTCTCATGTACGTGATATGCCCGTTCTCGTAGAGTTTTTGGGCGAGACTCATGGTCTGCGACACGGAGAATCCCAGCTTCCTCGAGGCCTCTTGTTGCAGGGTCGATGTTGTAAACGGGGGCGCCGGTTTTCTTGTTGCCGGTTTTGTTTCCACGTCATTCACGGTAAAGGTAGCCTCCTTGCAATGCTCCAGGAACTGCACGGTCTCATCGCGCGACGCGAACCGTTCCGAGAGTTCGGCCTTCACGGGAAGGGGCGTTTCCCCGGCGTCCTGCGCGATAAAGATCCCTGATACCTTATAATACTTTTGCTCCTCGAACCGGTTAATCTCCCGTTCTCTCTCCACGATCAGCCTCACGGCCACGGACTGTACGCGCCCGGCCGAGAGGGACGACTTGATCTTCTTCCACAGGACAGGAGAGATCTTGAACCCCACCAGCCGGTCGAGCACCCGGCGCGCTTGCTGCGCGTCGACGAGGTGTTGATCGATCGCGCGCGGATGCTTTATCGCGTGCAGGATTGCCTCCTTGGTAATCTCGTGGAAGACGATTCTTTTCACGGAATCCGGTTTCAGCTCGAGAGCCTCGAAGAGATGCCACGCGATAGCCTCTCCCTCCCGGTCTTCATCGGAGGCCAGCCAGACCGTCACTGAACCTTTTGCCAGCTGTTTCAACTCCTTCACGAGCGTCTTCTTGTCCGCGGTCACCTCGTACTGTGGTTGAAAGTCATGCTCAACGTCGACGCCGAGATCCTTCTTCTTCAGGTCGCGGATATGCCCAAAGCTGGACTTCACCATGTAACCTCGTCCCAGGAACCGTTCGATGGTCCTTGCCTTTGCCGGGGACTCCACTATGACTAAATTCTCAATCATTCTGTGAGCGTTTATTTATATTCCTGTTTTCCGTTCACGCAGAGGGTACAGATAAGCTCTTCCCGGTATTTACCGGCTTCTTCTCTTGCGTTCGTTCTCGTCGAGATAGATCTTGCGCAGTCGTATAGCCTTGGGCGTGACTTCCACGTATTCGTCCTCTTGGATATACTCCAGGGCCTCTTCCAGGCTAAAGACCACGGGCGGCGCGATATTCATCTTCTCGTCCGACCCGCTGGCGCGCATGTTTGTCAACTTCTTGGACTTTCCCACGTTGACCACGATATCCTCCTGCCGGTTACTCTCGCCGATCACCTGTCCGGCGTAGACCTCCTCCCCGGGCTTGATAAAAAACCGCCCGCGATCCTGCAACTTGTTAATCGCGTAGGCGAAGGTATCGCCTGTTTCCATGGCTATCAGCGAGCCATTGACGCGGGCCTCGATATCCCCCATGTACGGTTCGAACCCTTTCAGGCGATGCGCGATGACGGCCTCGCCGGCGGTAGCGGTAAGCAAGTTGCTTCGCAGGCCGATCAGCCCGCGGGAAGGAATATCGAACATCAAGTACACGCGATCATCCCTGTGCTCCATGCTCGTCATCACTCCCTTTCGCCGGTTCACCATCTCGATGGCCCTTCCCGACACGTCGGCGGGGAGATCGATCGTCAACTCCTCCACCGGCTCGTGTCTCGCGTCGTTCACCATCTTGATGATCACCTTGGGTTGGCCCACTTGCAGCTCGTACCCCTCGCGACGCATCGTCTCGATCAGGACGCTCAAGTGCAGCACCCCGCGCCCGAACACGACAAACGAGTCAGCCGTCTCGCCCGGCTCCACGCGCAGCGCGAGATTCTTCTCCAGCTCGCGATCGAGGCGTTCCTTCAGGTGCCGGGAGGTGACATACTTGCCATCCCGCCCGAAGAACGGCGAGTCATTAATCGTGAAAAGCATACTCATTGTCGGTTCATCGACGGCGATAGGCGCGAGTGCCTCGGGGTGCTCGGCGTCGGCGATCGTGTCCCCGATCTCGAAGCCCTCGATCCCGACCAGCGCGCAGATCTCGCCGCACTCCACGCGTTCCACCTTCTGCTTTCCCATCCCCTCGAAGGTCATCAATTCCTTGATCCTCGACTTGACGGTGCTACCGTCCCGCTTGCACAGCGCCACGGGCATTCCCGTTTCCAGCGCCCCGCGCGTCAGCTTCCCGACGGCAATCCTCCCGACATATGGCGAGTACTCCAGCGACGTGATCAGCAGTTGTGGCGACCCTGTTTCCACGCGTGGCGCGGGAATATCCCGCACGATCGCGTCGAGCAGCGGGACAATATCAGTTGTCGGTTCTTTCCAGTTCGCGGCCATCCATCCCTGCTTGGCGCTCCCGTAGAGCACGGTAAAATCAAGTTGCTCCTCGGTAGCGCCGAGCGAGAACATCAAGTCGAACACCTGCTCGTGCACCGTTTCCGGCCTACAGTTAGGCTTATCCACCTTGTTGATCACCACTATCGGCTTCTTCCCCAGGGCGAGTGCCTTCTGCAGCACGAAGCGCGTTTGTGGCATCGTCCCCTCGAACGCGTCCACGAGCAACAGCACCCCGTCGGCCATGTTCAGCACGCGTTCCACCTCTCCACCGAAGTCGGCATGTCCTGGCGTGTCGATAATATTTATCTTGCACTCCTTGTAATGCACCGATACATTCTTCGCGAGGATAGTGATCCCCCGTTCCCGTTCCAGGTCATTACTATCGAGCAGCAAGTCGCCGGGATTCTCCGACTCGCGGAACAACTTCCCCTGGAAGATCATCTTATCCACCAGCGTGGTTTTCCCGTGATCGACGTGCGCGATAATGGCTATGTTTCGTATATTCTGCATGTTTTTTTATTCCAAAAGCGGCGCGAAGGTAACGCTTTTTCCCGTACTTCAAGGGTTCGTCCGGAGAAACTATCGCTCCCTGTCTAGCTTGTCCAGCGCGAAAGCGTACGCGCCCAGGGCGACGGCCTTACTTGTCCCGAGCCTTGTAATCGTCACGCCCATGCGTTTTACCGGGTCATAATCCACCACGCGACTCGTGCCCGGCACCGGCACCGGCACCGTCGTCGGGGCGAGAAAGCGGGCCGCGTCACCGGGGTCATCCAGGAAAAAAGCCTTCATCTCCATCCTGTCCGCCGGCTCGCCCGTCGGGGAATCCAGGACGCCGTTCAGCGCACGCATCGCGGCTGGCATCAGCAACTCGCGGGCCCTGGCTATCCCCCCGCCGATGACGGCAATACCGTCGACGATCGCGTTAATCGTGGCCAGCGCGTCGCCGAGCGACTCCCCGGCGCGGGCGAACGTCTCGCGGGCGGCGGCGGCGTCACCCTC
>JAITJA010000195.1 GCA_031279175.1 Odoribacteraceae bacterium | reverse complement strand
TCCGGAGTTCCGGACGGGCAGAATCAAATTTGCAGCGGCCCGTCCGGGGTTCCGGACATGGTGTGGCGCGTGGAAGGTGATACTTGAAGATTCCCGGACGTGAAGAGAGTGTCCCGTCGCGGGGACACTCTCTCGCGTAATCCATGGGAACGTCCCGGGCGGGGGGCGTTATTCCCGGGTGGTGATTACAGCCACTTTACCAGGGCGAGATCCTGGCGGTGTGCCAGGAGGGGGTGTTTGGGATAGACGCGTATACCGAGTGTGAACACGCCCGGTTCGGATGCGGTGACGTCTAACGCGTAGACGGCGATTCCCTTCTTGAACGAGAGGGGGGTAAAATCTCGCGTGTAGAGTACTTTCACGCGCCCGTCTACTTGCTCGGTGACGACCAGCTCGACGCCGACTTCCCCGGGCGTGAGTCCCCCGAGGTCGATAGCAAGCGAACCGGAATATGTTTTTCCGAGGGTGACGTCCTGCCTTGTTTTCGGCGGGAAGTTTGTTTCTTTCACCTCGATGCTTTCCCACTCGCGGGCGACGCGTTTTTTCCACTCGGCGATTTCGATGGCCAGTGCGTGATTGTCGGCGACGAGACACGCGTGGCGTTCGGCCATGGGTCGGTAATATTGTTCCTCGTAGTCCGTTAGCATCCTGTTGGAGGTGAATCTGGAGGCGACCTTCGCGATGGTGTTCTTGATGTAATCGACCCACGTTGGCGGGTACGTTTTTCCCTCGCGGTCGTAGAATGCCGGCGCGATCTCGTCCTCGATGATGTTGTATATGATCTCCGCGTCGAGTTCGTCCTGGAAATACTGGTTCTCGTAGGCGCGTTCCATGGGTAGAGCCCACCCGGCGCCGTGCTGGTATCCTTCTACCCACCACCCGTCGAGGACGCTGAAATGCATGACACCGTTCATGGCTGCTTTTTGCCCGCTTGTTCCCGAAGCTTCTTGCGGGCGCGTGGGGGTATTCATCCAGACGTCCACGCCTTGTACCATTCTCCTCGCGAGGTGCATGTCATAGTTCGGGATGAATAGTATTTTCCCGAGGAATCGTGGGTTTTTGGATATTTCGACGATGCGTTTGATGAGATCCTGTCCTGCCTGGTCGGCGGGGTGTGCTTTCCCGGCGAAAAGGAACTGCACGGGTCGCGCGGGATTATTGACGATCTCGTCGAGGCGGTCGAGATTGTGGAAGAGCAGGTGCGCGCGCTTGTAAGTGGCGAAACGCCTCGCGAACCCGATGGTGAGGATATCCTCGCGCAGTGTTTCCTTGATCTCGACGAGTTGCCGGGGTGTAAAGTATGCGGTGTCCTGCACGTTAGAGAGGAGGTACTTGACGTGTCGCACGAGCCTTCCCCTGAGTGTGTCGCGGACGGCCATGACGCGTTGCCCGTCGATGGGGTATATTCCCTCGAAGCAGGAGATGTCGTAGTGGTGGCTTTTAAATTCCTTCCCGAAGGCCTCCGCGTGGATGGTTTTCCACTCTGGCGCGGTCCAGGTGTCGTAGTGCACGCCGTTGGTGACGTGCTTGACGTGTAGTTCTTCTGGCATGTATCCTGGCCACAGTGGGGCCAGGATTTCTCGGCTTACTTTCCCGTGTAGCCAGCTGACGCCGTTACATTCCCTCGAGAGATTCGCGGCGAGGTAGCTCATGGAGAATTTTTCCTCGGGGTCTCCTGGGTTGACTTTCCCGAGCGCGATGAATTGTTCCCACGTGATCTTGAGACGATCGGGGCAGTGCGAGAGGTATCCTCGCAGCATGTTCTCTGAGAAAGAATCGTGTCCTGCCGGCACGGGCGTGTGCGTGGTGAATAGCGATGACGCGGCCACGACCTCGAGGGCCTCGGTGAATACCAGCCCGTCGTTTTCGACGAGGTCTCTCAGGCGCGCGACCCCGGCGAACGCGGCGTGTCCCTCGTTACAGTGGTAGATGTCGGCGTTGACGCCGAGTAGTCGTAGTGCTTGCACGCCGCCAAAGCCGAGGAGTAGTTCTTGCTTGAGGCGGTTTTCCCAGTTTCCCCCGTAGAGGTAGTGCGTGATGGAGCGATCTTCCTCGATGTTGTCCTCGAAGTCCGTGTCCAGGAGGTATAGCTCGACGCGCCCGACGTCGACTCTCCACACGCGCGCGTGCAGTACCCTGCCTGGGAAGGGCAGGGAGACGGTTACCCATCCCCCGGCAGGATCGTAGACGGGGGTGACGGGTATCTTTGAGAAGTCTTGTGCCTCGTATGCTGCTTCCTGGTTTCCGGCGGCGGAGAATTTTTGCGTGAAATAGCCGTAGCGGTATAGTAGCCCGACGCCGGTGATTTTAACGCCCTTGTCGCTGGCTTCCTTGAGGTAGTCCCCGGCGAGTACCCCGAGCCCCCCGGAGTATATCTTGAGAGAGGAGTGTAGCCCGTATTCCATGCTGAAGTAGGCGATGGAGGGTGAGGTCATGTTTGTTTTTCGTGCCATGTAGGCGGTGAATTGCTCGTGCACGTTCTCGAGCTGTTGCACGAAGGCGGTATCCTGTTCGAGTTCCTTGTAGCGGGTGAGGGATATTTTGTCGAGCATCGTGATGGGGTTGTGGGTCGCGATCCATTGCTTGAGGTCGATGCTCTTGAACAGGTTGACGGCTTCCTCGTTCCAGCTCCACCACAGGTTGCGCGCGAGTTCCTCGAGGGCGATGAGCTTTTCTGGCAGGGAGCGGTGTATGATGACGCTGATCCAGCTGGGGGATTGCGCGGCGTGTTGCTTCTCGATGTAGGCGAGTTGCTCCTTGTCTTCTGGCGCGAACCTGCCTGTTTGCTGCCCGACGGAGAGCAGGGCGGTTTCGTATGCTTTCACGTAGTAGGCGACGAGATTTTCCCACAGCGCGATTCGCGCGACTTCCGCCGCGTTGTCCCGGATATCTTGTTGTTGCCCGGTGGAGAGCGTGGCCATGTCGCGCACCTTGTCCGTGATGGCTTGCACGACGCGGTCGTCGTCATGGTCACCCCTTCGGATGACCTCGACGCTCGGGTGCGGCCCGGGGTGACGCGTTTCTACCCAGAATCCGAATCCGGCGAGGGTGGTGGTGATGGTAGGTACTTTGAACGCGAGGCTTTCCAGCGGGGTGTATCCCCATGGTTCGTAGTAGGAGGGGAAGACGGTGATGTCCATGCCGACGAGCAGATCGTAGTAGGATAGGTTGAAAATGCCGTCGTTCCCGCTGAGGTAGCACGGGCAGAAGATGACTTTCACGCGGTCGTTGGCCTCGTTCATCAGGGCTTGCTCCTTGAGGCGCGCCAGTACCGGGTCGCTTGCCGGGTCAGTAAGCTCGTGAGTCAGGTATGGCGACGAGAGAGGGACGGACTGGAACGGCTTGCTCAGGTTGTGTTGTAGTCCTGGCGCGACGCCCCTGTATCCTGCCGGCACGAGGATAAAGGCGACGATTTCCTTCGCGGCGTCGTTTTTCCTGTTTATCCTGCCCATTGCCTCGATGAAGAGGTCGATGCCTTTGTTTTTAAACTCGTACCTGCCACTTGTCCCGACGAGCAGCGCGTCATCCGGGATGGCGGTAGTGGAGACGGCCCTGGCCACCTCGAGTAATTTTTCTCTTCCCCTGGCTCGTAGTGCCGGGTGTTTTTCTGCTGGCGGGATCATGCTATTTTCAAAACCGTTTGGAGTAACCATGTCCACGGGCTTCCCGAGGAATCGTTCACATTCGACGGCGGTAATCTCGCTGACGGTAGTGAAGCAGTTGGCATGTTCCGCGGCCTTGCTTTCGAGCGATTGTTTTGCTTCTACCTGGAAACGTAGCGCGATTTCCGCGGGGTTGTATTGCGGCATGGCGTCGTACAGGGCCAGTCCGTTACCGGCGATGGATCGCCCGAGGACGGTGGCGTGCGTGGTGAATAGCGACGCGACGCGGGGAGTGGCTTGTTTCAGGTATAATAACCCGCTGCCGGTCATCCACTCGTGGAAATGCGCGATCACGTCGCGGTGCGCGGAGAGGTTGTGGCGGATAAAGTGCTCGATGACCTTTCCCGCGGCGTAGCCGAACAGTACCGGTTCGATATAGTCCCACTGTCCCTTGAGGGAGTCGAGGTGGAACTTCTCCCAGAACGAGGAGAGGATCGTGTCCTTTTGCGCGATGAATGTAGTGAAGTCCACGAGCACGGCGACAGGATTTCCGGCGATGTTCCATCGTCCGATCTTTACCCGTAAGCCGTCCCGCGATAGTTTTGTTCTCCATGACTTGAAGAGGTGCGGGTCTTCGGTGAACTCGGGGTTTGGCTCGTTATATCGCCACACGTCCGGCCCTACGAGCACGTAATTGTCTTTAAAAATTTTTCCGATGCTTAGTGCTTTCGTGGAGACTACCGTGTGTATGCC
>JAITJA010000173.1 GCA_031279175.1 Odoribacteraceae bacterium | reverse complement strand
GATGGTGGAACGCGCGATCGACGTGGTGATGCTGCTGCTGCTGACGATAGCGGTGGTGACGACGCAGTTCGGTCGGGTGCGCGATTTCCTGGAGACGCGCTCTGAGATCGGGGCGCGGCTGTCGGGGATGCTCTCTTCCGGGTGGCTCTGGTGGGGGACGGGGGCGTTGCTGGTGGCGCTGGTGGTGCTGGCGTGGCTGGCGCGTCGCGATGTATTTTCCACGCGCGTGCACTCGTTTTTCTCCGGGCTCAAGGAGGGATTGCTGGCGGTACGCTCCGTGCCGCGGGCCGGCTGGTTCGTGTTCCACACCTTATTTATATGGTTGATGTATTACCTGATGCTCTACGTCTGCTTCTTCAGCTTCGAGTTCACCTCCGGTCTTGGCCCGATGGCCGGGTTGACGGTCTTCGTGCTTTCCAGTTACGGGATGGTGGCCCCGGTGCAAGGGGGCGCTGGCGCGTGGCACTTCATGGTGATCGCCGCCCTGGCGCTCTACCTTCCCGCCACGGTCGGGCAGGAGAGCCTGACGCGGGCCTTCGCCCTGCTGACGCACGGGACGATGACCGTGGTGTATATCCTGCTGGGCGTGTCGTGCCTGCTGTTTTTACCCGTTTATAACAGGAGAAGATGAACGAGCACGTGATCCATCGTTATTTCCCGGAACTGGGAGAGGAGCAGCTCGCGCGTTACGCCCGTATGGAGGAGCTGTACCGGGAGTGGAACGAGAAAATTAACGTGATCTCCCGGAAGGATATCGACGAGCTGACGCTGCACCACACGCTGCACTCGCTGGTGATCGCCAAGGTGATTCGCTTCAGGCCAGGCACGCGGGTGCTGGACGCGGGCACGGGAGGGGGCTTCCCCGGTATCCCGCTGGCGATCTTCTTCCCGGAAGTAGAATTCCTGCTGGTGGACTCCGTCGGCAAGAAAATACGGGTGGTGGAGGCGGTCGCCTCGTCGCTGGGCCTGAATAACGCGCGGGCGCTGCAACTCCGGGTGGAGGACGTGCAGGAGCACTTTGACTTTGTCGTGAGCCGCGCCGTGACGGCTTTCCCCCTTTTCGTCTCGTGGACGCGGAAGAAGATCTCCCGGAAGGATTTCAATGCCCTGCCCAACGGTATACTCTATCTAAAAGGCGGGGATTACCGCGAAGAGATCAAGGACTACCGCCGCGAGATAACTATTTATCCCGTGTCCGACTATTTTAACAATCCCTACTTCGAGGCAAAAAGCGTGCTTTACCTGCCGGGATAAATAAAAATCATGTTAAGCATTTGGGCACAAGATAATTCTTGTTAACTTTGCCCCGAATTTCCGCCCCGCTTCTTGCCGGGCAAGTATACCTTAAGATAATTCAAAATCCATATTTACCATGTTTGATATTTTAGAACTAAACGAAAAGTTACTTCCTGAATTACGTCAGATCGCGAAAAGCTTAAATGTAAAAAGGGTAGAATCTTACCTGAAGAAAGATTTGATCTATAAAATCCTGGATCAACAGGCAATGGTGCCGGGTGAGGATACCGTACCGGCGAATCAAAGGGAAAAGACGCGGACGCAAATCCCGCGCGATGACGCCGAGAAGACAAGTAATGAACAGAGAAGAGAAAGAAAACCAAGACGCGACCCCGCGAAAGAAACCCCGGTCGCGAAACAACCCGCGAAAGAGGAGGTGAGCCAGGAACAATTACCGGCCGCGCAAGCCCCCGCGGAGGAAAGTAAAAGGGGAAGAAAGAAACGTACCCCACGCCCGCCAGAAGCCGCGACCCCGAATGAAGGGAACAAGCAACAGGAACAGCAGGTGAAGCCTCTACCCACCGCCCACAAGGAGGAGGTGAAGTTGATCGGGATAGGACATGACGCTATCCTCGACTTCGAAACCACGGTGGCTAGCCTCTACAAGGAGCACAAGCAGGAGGAAATAACCCCAGAGGTGACCGCCGAACAACCCGCCGTGGAGAAGAAACACCAGCGAAGAAGAAAAACACGCGCAACCACGGAGGATACCTCCGCGAAAGAAGCCGGGACAGGGAACGAGGAACAACAGAATGTCGCCGAGAGCAAGGAAAAGAACGCGGCCGAACAACCGGAACAACAGGAAGAAAAGGCCACCAGGAAGCCCATCCTCGTGAAACGCGTCGAGAAGGACCTGGAAGCCATGCAGGTCTCGGAGGAGGAAGAGGGCGAACCGGAAGTGACCGCGCCCGCCCAGGGAGAGCCGCTCCAGCGATACGAGCCGGAAGAACGCCGCGATAACAAGCCGCGCCACGATAAGCGCGACAAGTATTACGAGTTCGAAGAGATCGCCTTCCCCGCCGGCGTGCTGGAGATCATGCCCGACGGGTACGGCTTCCTGAGGTCGTCGGACTACAATTACCTGAGCTCTCCCGATGACATTTACGTCTCCCAGAGCCAGATCAAGCTCTTCGGCCTCTCCACCGGCGACACGGTGACGGGCTTCGTCCGTCCCCCGAAGGAAGGCGAGAAATATTTCCCGCTGATCAAGATAGACAAGATCAACGGGAAAACGCCGGACGCGGTGCGGGATCGTATCCCCTTCGACCACCTGACGCCGCTCTTCCCCAACGAGAAGTTTAACCTGACGGGGAACGGGCGAGCCACGATCTCCACGCGCGTCGTGGACATGTTCGCCCCCATCGGGAAGGGCCAACGCGGGCTGATCGTCGCGCAACCCAAGACGGGAAAAACCATGCTGCTGAAAGAGATCGCTAACGCTATCTCCGCAAATAACCCGGAAGTGTACCTCATCATCTTGCTGGTCGACGAGCGACCGGAAGAGGTCACCGACATGGCGCGGAGCGTGAGGGCCGAGGTGATCGCGTCAACATTCGACGAGCCGGCAGACCGCCACGTGAAGGTGGCCAATATCGTGCTCGAGAAAGCAAAACGGATGGTGGAATGTGGTCACGACGTGGTAATCCTCCTGGATTCTATCACGCGCCTGGCCCGCGCCTATAATACCGTCTCGCCCGCCTCCGGGAAGGTGCTGTCGGGTGGCGTGGACGCCAACGCGCTGCACAAGCCCAAGCGTTTCTTCGGCGCGGCGCGTAACATCGAGAACGGCGGATCGCTGACAATCCTCGCGACGGCGCTGACAGAAACCGGTTCGAAGATGGACGACGTGATCTTCGAGGAGTTCAAGGGCACTGGCAACATGGAGCTGCAACTGGATCGCAAGCTCTCTAACCGCCGCATCTATCCCGCCGTCGACATCACCGCGTCCAGCACGCGCCGCGATGATCTCTTGCTCGACGAGTATACCCTGAACCGCATCTGGATACTGCGCAATTACCTTACCGACATGACTTCTATCGAGGCCATGCAGTTCGTCAAGGATCGCCTGGAAAAGACAAAATCAAACGAGGAGTTCCTGATCTCCATGAACGACAAGTAGCCCGCGACCGGGATGCAGGCAAGCAACCCCGCGGTAACCGGGGACGCGGGCCTGCAGCCGGGACAGGGGTATTTTATAAAACGCGCGCGATGCAATCTCAAGACTATTATCCCCTCCTTCAAGCGAGAATCATGAAAAACAAGCCCATCCTTCTTACACTACTCGTCATCGCGAGCACTTCCCTCTCCGTCGCTCGCGCCCGGGAATTACCGGACAAGCAGCAAGTACTTCAAGTCATGACGCGCGTCAACGCGTATTTCATGCAGAAATATGCCGATTACACGCTCCCCTCCAACGTCGGAAAGGTGCGCCCGAGCAATATATGGACGCGCGCGGTCTACTACGAGGGCCTGATGGCGCTTTACCGGGTGCACCCCCTGCCGGAATATCGCGACTACGCCTTGAAATGGGCCGAGTTCCACCAGTGGGGCCTGCGCGACGGCAACGCGACGCGTAACGCCGACAACCAGTGTTGCGGCCAGGTCTACATCGACCTGTACAGGATGTCGCCGGACCCGGTAAAGATCCGCGACATCAAGGAGTGCATGGAAATGGTGCTCGAATCACCGCGGGAGGACGACTGGTCATGGATCGACGCCATACAAATGGCCATGCCGGTCATGGCCAGGCTGGGCAACCTGCTGGACGACGCGCGCTATCACGAGAAGATGTTCAGGATGTACGCCTTTACCCGCGATCGCCACGCCGGGAATGGCCTGTTTAACCCGGCGGACGGCCTGTGGTGGCGCGACAAGGATTTCGCGCCGCCCTACCGCGAGCCAAACGGTAAATCCTGTTACTGGTCGCGCGGGAACGGGTGGGTGTACGCCGCGCTGGCGAGGGTGATGGACGAGATCCCGGCAGACGAGCCGCACCGCGCGTTATACGCGGCTGATTTCAAGGCGATGTCCGCGGCCCTCGCGGCCTGTCAACGACCGGACGGCTTCTGGAATGTCAGCCTGCACGATCCCTCCCACTTCGGCGGGAAGGAGACCACGGGCACCGCGCTTTTCGTCTACGGGCTTGCCTGGGGGATCAATAACGGTCTGCTGGATCGCGACGCGTACCTGCCCGCGCTGCTAAACGCCTGGGAGGGAATGGTGAAAGAGTCCGTTCGCCCCGACGGTTTCCTCTGCTGGGTGCAGGGAACGGGCAAGGAGCCGAAGGACGGGCAACCGTTGTACCGCGATAAAATGCCCGATTTCGAGGATTTCGCCGTCGGGTGCTTTCTGTTGGGGGCCAGCGAGGTCTACAAGTTACAATAAGGCGTTCTTTGCCTGCTCGTGTCGCGGCGCGTCGCGTTGTCGTCTTCCCGCGATGTCCTGTCGCGGTTTCGTTTATCCCCCCGCGCTTTCCCTCCCCCGCGTCCCCGTCCGTTGTTCGCGTTTTTAGTTTCTCTCGCGTCCTCACCCCGCTCTCTTTAGCCTCTCCCGGGCGTGCCCCCGCGTGCACCTGGCCTCCCGCTTGCCGTCCCGGTTTCCCCGTCTCTTCAACCTGCCGCGCGCGCCTCGTTCGGCGTTCTCCCGCGATCAGCCGCGTCATTACCTGGCCCTTTCGATACTTCCCCGCGATCAGCCGCGTCCCGCGTTAGCCCTTCCGGTGCTTTCGCGCGGCCTCCCGTTGATCTACCGGACGCTTTCGGGGCTTTCCAGAGCTCTCTCCCTCCCCTACGACACCCTTTCAGGGACTGTTTCTGTTGATAAAATACTTTTTTTCCTTGCTTCAATATCATGTCATTGGTATAAACAAACATTTTTCCTACCAATGACATGATGTTATTCCCGTGAATAAAGTTTATTTCTACCAATGACACGATGTTGTTATCGTGAATAATATTTTTTCCCACCAACGACATGATGTCATTCCAGTATAAAAAGTTTTTTCATGCCAATGACATAATGTTATTGTAGGAAATAAAGTTTGTTTATGCCAATGACATGGTGTTATTGTAGGAAATAGAAGTTATTTATAGTAATGACATGATGTTATTGTAGGAAACAAGATTTATTTGCAACGACGACATGATATTATAACAAGGAAAAAGAGTTTAAATAGGGAATAATCACTCCCGGAAGGGCCGCGGCACACCTCCGGCTGACCGTTCATGATCGCCGAAAGCGCGCGGCGCGTGAGCGGTAGAACTTCTCGTGCTCCCGAAAGCGTCTTTCACTCGTGCCGGAGACTTACGGGCGAGTTCGACGGGAGGAAAACAGGGTGGGAGACAATAAAAACCGTGGGAGTTTCACGCGAGACGTACTTCGCGCCGTCTCGGGATACCCGCGCGACCATGCAACAATCGGCTAAAACACGAAGAAAATCCCGGGGCGAACAGGCGACAATCACCGGCTGACGAGTACCCGTGAAACTTTGGGCGATTCGACGGGTAATGTACCCGCCGGCATTTACAAAGATTCGAATCATGCATGTCATTTAAAGTTTTAGTGAATACGATCATGGTCGAAAGTATTTTTTTGTCACTTTCGCGTCGCGGGGGTGTGGCGCGTAATCCTGCCATGCAAGAAATAATTTGTTGATCATAAAATCACCAAAAGGTACGCGACGTTGATTGTTAATAGAGTAAAGGACGAAAAGGATGAAAAGATTTTTACACGAGGGGAATTGCCCCATACGCGATATCCTCAGCCGGCTCGGCGACAAATGGTCGCTGCTGGTGCTGGTGACGTTGAGCGCCAACGGCACGATGCGTTTCAGCGACATACAAAGATCCATCGGCGATATCTCGCAGCGCATGTTAACGGTGACGCTGCGTTCGCTGGAAACCGACGGGTTAGTGATCAGAACCATATACCCCGAGGTGCCGCCGCGGGTCGAATACCACCTGAGCCGGTCGGGGCACACGCTCCTGCCGTACCTCGATAACCTCGTTAACTGGGCCGTGGAAAACATGCAAGATGTCCTGGACGCGCGGCAAAAGCGCGAGGATAAAAAACGTTGAACGCGAGTGGTGAAAGGCCCGGCGGCCGCGTCTCGCGTGCAAGACCGGCGCTGCCCGTTCGGGTTATTTTCCCGTGATTTCCTGTTAAATGCTGCCCGGGACGAGAGCCGTCACTCGCGGTTTTCCAGCAGTTGCCGCGCGTTCTCGAAAGCGGCGTCGGAGATGGAACTGCCGCTGATCATGCCGGCGATCTCGACGACCCGTTCCTCGCTGGAGAGGCGCTTGACGCGCGAGAGCGTGCGCTGGCCATCTTCCTTGTATACCTTGAAATGGATGTCGGCAGTGGCGGCGACCTGCGGCAAGTGGGAGATGCAGATGACTTGCACGCGCGCGGACATTCGCCGTAGCATCGTCGCGACGCGGTGAGCGATTTCTCCCGATACTCCCGTGTCGATTTCGTCGAAGATGATCGCCGGGAGCAACTTGGCGCGCGAGAGGATGTATTTCATGGAGAGCATCAGGCGGGAGATTTCGCCCCCGGAGGCGACGCGGGAAAGCTCGCCCGGCGCGTGATTCTTGTTGGCGGAGAAGAGGAATGTCACCTCGTCCTTTCCCGTGTCGGTGAACTCTCTCGCGGGGTTGACCACGACCGAGAAGCGCGCGTGGCGCATCCCCAGGTCCACGAGTAGCGCGCGCGTTTCCTCCTCCAAGGGCGCGGCGCCGGCTACTCGCTCCTGGTGCAGCCGCGCGGCCACTTCCTCCCGCTCTTGCCCCGCCTGCCGGAGGCGGGTGGAGAGCTCCTCGAGACGGTGCTCGCTCGAGTCGATCTCGCGTAAGCGTTCGGCCAGGTTGTCTTTCACGCGGATCAGCTCGTCGGCGTCCCCTACCTTGTACTTGTGGATCAGGTCGTATAATTCGTCCAGCCGCTCGCGTGCCGCTCGGACGCGTTCGGGTGAGTATTCCACCTCCTCGGCGCGTCGACTTGCCTCGTCGGCGATGTCCTGTAGCTCGATGATCACGGATTGTAGCCGCTCCCCGTACTCCCGGGCCTCACCCATTACTCCCGCGATCGTTTCCAGTCGGTTAACGGCGTGGCGCAATGCCTGTACCACGGGCCTCTCGTCGCCGGTCAACACGTCGACAAGCCCCCCGAGCGTCGCCTTGATCGTCTCCGCGTGCGAGAGGATGGAGAGCTCCTCCTCGAGCTCCCGTTGCTCTCCCGGTCGCGGTCGCGCCGCGTCCAGGCGGTTGAACTGGAAGCGCGTGAACTCCTCCTCCCGTGCCTCTTCCTCGATTTTCTGCTTGCAATCTTCCAGTTCGCGGGCGAGGCGACGGTAGTGCTCGTGCCGCTCGCGGTACTCCTCGAGCAATGCCCGGTTGCCGCGGAAACGATCCAGCACCTCCACCTGGTATCCCGGCTGGCCGAGGAGTAATGACTGGTGTTGCGAGTGAATGTCAACCAGTAACTCGCCCAGTTCCTTCAGGGTTTTGTTGTTCACGGGCGTGTCGTTGATAAAAGCGCGCGACCGGCCGTCGGCATGTATTTCCCTCCGCGCGACTGTCTCCGTCGCGTAATCCAGCCCGTTTGCCTCGAACCATTTTTCCAGGTGATGTCCGGAGATGTCGTGCGTGATCTCTGCCACGCATTTCCGTTCCTTGTCCATGATCATGGCCGTGTCCGCGCGGTTTCCGATGGTCAACCCGATCGCCCCGAGCAGGATCGATTTCCCCGCGCCGGTCTCGCCGGTAATCACCGAGAACCCGGGTTGCATGTCGATCTCGACCTCGTCGATCAACGCGTAATTATATATGCGAATACTCTTTATCATTTCCCGTGTGTCTAAAAACCTGCCAAATGTAACAATAAAATCCGGGCTCGTCCACGGCGTTCCGGCGAAAATGATTACTTTTGCTGCCGGAAAAATACAGTTCTTTGTTCATGACAAGTAGAAGGTTAATCAGAATAAAAAATTTACAACTCCTCTACGCTTACGGCAAGAGAGAGGGAATGACAATCTCGGAGGCCGAGAAGGAGTTGATCAAGAGTATTTCTAAAAGCACGGATTTATATTATCACCTCCTCCTGCTAATCACCGAAATCCAACGATATGCTTTCCTGAAGATCGACGCGGCGAGAAATCGACGGCTGGCTTCCCCGGAAGACCTGAACCCGAACACGCGTTTTGTCGATAATCCCGTGATTAAACGCCTCGCCGAGAGTAGGATTTTTCAAACGCGGGTCAGGAATAATCTTGTCTCGTTCACGGATTGTCACGGGCTGATTCCTCACTTGTATAACGATCTCGTCGCGTCGGATTTCTACGCGCGCTACATGACGATGAAGAATCCTGCCGTTGAGGATCATAAGGCCGTGCTGCTCGAGATGATTAGCGAGTTGATCGCGCCGGACGAGGAGTTCGCGCTCGCGATGGAGGAGAAAAGTATTTTCTGGAATGATGACCTCGAACTGGTGGCGAATGTCGCGTATAAAACGGTGAGGTTTATCAACGAGAGAGACGACGAGATAGGCTTCCTCGACTTGTATAGCGATGAGGACGTGGAGTATGCCCGGAATCTCTTCCGCAAGAGTATCCTGCATGCGGGGGATAATCTCCGGCTACTCGAGGATTTCACGCAGAACTGGGACATCGAACGCGTGTCGGATGTCGAGAAGATTATCATGAATATGGCCGTTACCGAGTTGAAGCATTTTCCATCAATCCCCGTGAAGGTCACGTTCGACGAGTATATCGAGATCGCCAAGTGTTATTGCTCCGCCAAGAGTAGCGGGTTCGTGAACGGCGTGCTCGATAAGGTGTTGAACGTGTTGAAAGAAAACGGCGAGATACAGAAAACCGGACGCGGGCTGTTGGAAGGATACGAGGAGTCGCCAGAATAACCGCCGCGCCACGCGAAACGGTTAACGCGGGGGGCGGATGGACGGTTTTCAGCATGTATTTTAATATCATCCCGGTTGTTTTTACGGGCTTTCCCGGCAGGTTACACGCTATTTTGTCTACTTTCGCGAGAACATTGATTTGATCCGCGTATGTTGTTATTTATTAAACTCGGTTTTTTTGATATCATAGATATACTATTGGTAGCGTTTGTCTTGTTCCAGCTCTACCGGCTGGTGAAGGGGACGGTGGCTATCAATATACTTGCCGGTATCGTCACGTTTTACCTGGCCTGGTTGCTGGTGAGAGCGTTGAACATGGAGTTAATATCCTCGATCCTGGGACAGTTTATAGGGATGGGAGTGATTGCCTTGTTGATTGTCTTCCAGCAGGAGGTGAGGCATTTCCTGCTGCTGATCGGTAACAAGTATAACTTACGACATATCTTTAGCCTGGAACGTTTCCTGTCGAAGCCATCAGTAAACGACGAGGTAATCAATTCAATCGTGAGAGCCTGCGAGAATTTCGCCAGTAACAAGGTGGGAGCGCTAATTGTTTTGTCCCGACACTCCGAACTCTTCACGTATGCCCAGACAGGAGTGGTACTTCGTTCGGTGGTAAGCGAGGAGTTATTGGAGAATATCTTTTTTAAGAATTCACCGTTGCACGACGGGGCGGTCATCATCGCGGATAATAAAATACTGGCAGCTCGTTGTATCCTTCCCGTGTCGGATCGAACGGACATCCCCGGCAGCTTGGGGCTACGCCATCGTGCAGCTATCGGGGTCAGCGCTTTGACCGACGTGCACGTCGTGGTCGTGAGCGAGGAGACGGGACATATTACATTCGTAAAGGGTGGGGATTTTAAAGTTCGAGTATCACCACAGGAGTTAAAACGATTCCTGCAAGATGATTTTACCGGTTTCTTCGTGCAATGATTAGAGGTGTTTGGGAACCGTGTGGTACAAGAAAAGACGGGGTACAGTTCCAAAAAGAGAAACGTAATGTTCTGATCCCACATGAATAAGAAAAATAATTGGAAAAACTTTTGACATTATTTGGAGGTAATGCAATACTCGTGTTACCTTTGCATCCGCTTTCTCGAAAGGAGTACTTGGGTTTGACCGTACGATTGCCGGGAAAAAAAGAGAAAAAGACGTTCTTAATAATATTGAAGAGAGTAAGGAAGCGAGCGTTCTGTCGTGGTGTGATGCGAATCATTCACGGCAGGCGTCAAGCATCGAGTAGAACGGGCCAGACGAGACAAGATCCTGTTAATTTCTTTCGGGAGGTTAGCGGGAGGATAACATTTTAACAAGAAGAGTTTGATCCTGGCTCAGGATGAACG
>JAITJA010000161.1 GCA_031279175.1 Odoribacteraceae bacterium | reverse complement strand
TTCGACGTTACCACTACCGGGGGGAGGATCCCGGCGAGCGCCTTCGACCCGGTGTGCCGCCGCCTGTTCGAACGCTTCCCCGTCGCGAAGAAGATCATTATCACGCTGCGCGGCTCCATTAACGCCAACCATAACACGTGGGGAGGGGTGCTCCACGACGGGAAACAGATGCACGAGTCCGCGCGATATGATATCACGCATATCGTCGATCGCGTCGGCGGCGGGGACGCTTTCATGGGCGGGCTGATTTACGGGCTGCTGACCTGTAACGGGGACGATCGCGAGGCCCTGGAGTTCGCCGTCGCCGCCTCCTGCCTGAAACACACGATCCACGGGGACTTTAATCTCGCGACCGTCGACGAAGTAAAGAAACTCATGAAGGGTGACGCGTCCGGACGCGTCTCCCGGTAAACACGATAATAACATGAAAAGACAAGTATTCCTTTTATTTCTCTCCCTCTGGTGCGGGACGGCAGCGGGCGAACGATTGACTCTCCCGTTTAATAACGGGTGGCAGTTTAAACGCGGCCCCTTCGCGGTAAATGAAACGAAATCTCCCGCGTTCTTGCAACAAGGATGGGAGGAAGTGACGATCCCGCACACGTGGAACGCGCGCGACATGCAGTTGCAACATAACGCCTATTACGCGGGAGAGGCCTATTACAAGAAAACGTTCCGCGTCGAAGAAGCATGGCGAGGGAAAGCCATCTTCCTCCGGTTCGAGGGAGTAGGGCAGGTCGCCGAACTGCGCGTGAACGGCGAGCTCGCCGGTAACCACCGGGGAGGATACTCCGCGTTTGCCCTTGATCTCTCCGGGATCGTCGCGTACGGCAAGGATAACGAGCTGTTGCTCCGCGTCGATAATACCGCGCGCCCCGATGTTATCCCGGTAAACCACGAGTTGTTCGGCGTGTACGGGGGAATGTACCGTCCCGCGTGGCTCGTCGTCACGGACCCCGTGCATGTCGCGGTGACCGACCACGCCGCCCCGGGCGTCTATATCTCGCAAGAGAATGTCTCGCGGAAACAAGCGGATATCGCCGTGAAAATTAAACTCGAGAACGGGGAAACAAGTAACCGGGCCGTCGCGCTGGAGACGATAATCCGCGACGCGCGCGGGAAGATCGTCGCGCGACGCGAGGAGGCAATTACCCTCTCGCCAGGCGGGATGCAAGAACGCGTGCAACGCCTCCGCGTGCGGAATCCTCACCTGTGGAACGGTCGCGTCGATCCCTACCTGCATGAAGTTACCGTTCGCGTGAAGGCCGGTAACGAGTTGCTCGACGAGGTCGCGCAGCCCCTCGGTATCCGCCACTACGAGGCGCGCGCCGGAGAAGGCTTTTTCCTGAACGGGAAACGGTACCCGATGTATGGCGTCACCCGACACCAGGATTGGTGGGAACTCGGTAGCGCCTTGCGCGAGGAACAACACGACGCGGACCTGGATATGATCATGGAGATCGGGGCAACGACCGTCCGCCTCGCCCATTACCAGCAGGCCGGGTATGTCTACTCCCGTTGCGATACCCTCGGGCTGATCGTCTGGGCCGAAATCCCGTTCGTGAACCGCGTGACCGGGGAGGAACGGGAGAATGCCAAGGAACAATTGCGGGAGTTGATCCGGCAGAATTTTAATCACCCGTCAATCTATGTCTGGGGACTGCATAACGAGGTGTATAAGCCGCACGCCTATACCGCGGCACTTACCCGCGAACTGCACGACGAGGCCAAGAGCGAGGACCCGGGAAGGTATACCGCCGCCGTCAACGGGTACGGACACATGACGCATCCCGTCAACGGGAACGCGGATATCCAGGGGATGAATCGCTACTTCGGGTGGTACGAGAAGAAGATTACCGATATTAAACCCTGGATCGAGGAGCTCGAACGGCAGTTCCCGGACGTGAAATTCATGCTTACCGAGTACGGGGCGGACGCGAATATCCTCCACCAGGCAGAAAAGACCAGCGAGTCGCTCGACTGGACGAAGCCTTTCTACCCGGAGACGTTCCAAACGGCTACCCACGAGTACCAGTGGAGCATTATCTCGCGACATCCCTATATTATCGCCTCTTACCTGTGGAACATGTTCGACTTCGCCGTCCCCGCGTGGGCAAGAGGTGGCGTGGAGGCGCGCAACATGAAGGGATTGGTGACTTTTGACAGGCAGGTGAAAAAGGATGCCTTCTACTGGTATAAAGCGAACTGGAGCGCCGAACCGGTGCTCTATATCACGCGACGCCGCTTCAAGGAACGAGAGCAACAAGTGACCTCGATCACCGTCTACTCGAATATCGGAAAGCCTAAATTGTTCCTTAACGGAAAGCCCCTGCAGGAGGCGCGCGAGGGATTAACGCCCGTGCATTATGTCCTCGATAATGTCGTCCTCGAAGAGGGGTTGAATGTTATCACCGCTACCGCGGCAAACGAAAACACGCGCCGCGAGGATCAGGTCGAATGGACTTTCACGCGAACGCGCGACAACGAAAGCAAGTAATATTAACGCCCCCCTTCCCGTTGCAAGTCGAAAGGGGGGCGTTCCCGTTATTCCCGCTCCAGCACCGCGAGTCCCTCCAGCAGGAGGTCGTCGGAACGATTCGCCCAGGGAACGAAAGCGGCCGCGGGGAGGTGACAAGGAAGATAATCCAGGAGAACGGAAAGATCAAAAGAAGGGGCAACAATACCGGCCCCGGCACGCGTCGCGTCGAACGCGTTGCACTCTTGCTCGACATGCGCCGGGACCATCATCACGGGTTTCCCGAGAAACATCGCCTCGCAAATGGATTCAAACCCACCAGTAGAAGCATACGCCATGCAACCCGCCATCTGCTCCAGGAAGGCAACGTCATTCAACTGGTAAAATACCAGGTTGTCATCCACGCGCGTCACCGCCGCCGCGCCTTCCTTGTTCCAGAAAAAACGTAACGGGAGGCCCGGGAAACGCTCGTGCCACTCCATCACCTGCCCCGCGAATCCCGCGTCTAACAGGTAGCCGAGCACGTACCCCCCGTCGCTGGTCGTTAGCTGCCGAATCTCCTGCCGGACGCGAGGAGGAATGACGCGTATCCTCCCGCTACCGGCCATCTCCACGAAAGAAAGCGCCAGCAAACGAACGGCACGCGCCGCCGTCAACCGCGTGAACAAGAGAAGTGCCCGGGTCTCTAACCGGTTCGCGCGCGGGGGAAAGACGAACGCGGGATGAAGAAAAAGATACTGGTGCGCCATGCAAATGCAAGGCAGCCGGGGACGAAATAACGCGTACGTCACCCCCGCGAGTATCTCGTAGAAGTTGATCACCGCGTCCGCGCCGCACCCCGCCAGCCGTCGACGGAGAAACCACACGCTCCGCGCGTATGCCGGCCACCGCGCCGCGTGAAAAGCAATCGTCCGGGCAAATAACGCGCGCTTGCTCCCCCGCGAGTAGAGGAAATAGACGCTGTCGAAGGTCTCCACGGGAGCGCCCACGCGTTCCGCGAAGAATGTTGGCAGCGTCGCCCCCCGCCGTTTCCCTACCAGCACGCCCGTTATCTCGTGTCCCTCCCTCCTTAGCGTCTCGCTCGTCGCGATCGCCTGCGTCAGGTGGCCCCTGCCCTCTCCCTGTACCACGAAAAGAAACTTCATACCGCCGCCGGGCAACAAATTTCTACCTCCTCCTCTTGCCGCGCGGTCGCGCCGCGGTCGTAATATACTATTTTCCACTCCCCGGCCTCGTCCTCCACCAGTGCCGATAGCGATTCCACCCAGTCGCCCGAGTTCAGGTAGCGCACCGCCCCGTAGTACTTGTCCTCCGGCCGGTGAATGTGCCCGCAGATCACCCCCTGGCATTGTCTCGCCCGCGCCAGGCTCGCTAACGACTCCTCGAAGTCGGAGATGTAAGAAACCGCCGACTTGACTTTGTCCTTGACCGCCCGCGAGAAAGAGTAATAGGGTTTCCCGCGCATGTTCCTGTAGCGGTTGTAATACTTGTTCAGGTGCAGTAGCAGCGTGTAGCCCGCGTCGCCCAGCCTCGAGAGCCAACGCACGCGCGAGGTGATGCTGTCGAACACGTCCCCGTGCGTCACGTAATACCGTTTCCCGTGGCTCGCGTGTATGAAGTCTTTCACGATCCTCAGGTTGTAAAACGCGACGGGCGCTAACGCGTCCAGGAAATCATCGTGATTCCCGCGGACGTAGATCACCTCCGTGCCGTGGTTCTCCATCATCTTCATGATGACGCGGAAGAAGAGCAAGTGCCGCCCCTTCCAAACCTTGTGCGACTTGTTTCTCAAGTGCCAGCCGTCGATGATGTCCCCGTTCAGGATAAGTCGCTTGCAATCGACCGACTTTAAGAAGTTCGCTACCTCTTCCGTCTTCGAGAAGGATGTCCCGAGATGAACGTCGGAGATAACAACCGTAGAATAATAATTCCTCTTCATGTGATTCTTTATTTTACTCCCGCGAAATTCACCCCGGGGTATTACAAAACGACAACTAAATAAATACATTCCGGATACGACGCGCCGGTATGTCTACTATTATAGTGTCCCGGGTAAAAAAAGAGGGTGTACCTCTCGATACACCCTCCTTGCCGGTTTTGAACCGGGCGCGGCTACCAGAAGATCACGTAGATCGCCGCCAGCAAGATACAAACAATGTAAGCCGATACGTTGAACGAACGGGGCGTTTTGAACATGCCGTCCGTGAAGACGATGCCCTTCTCGTCGTCGGCGCCCTTGCTCGAGTTTAAGCTTACCAGCACGATCGTTGCCACGGTGATTAAGCACGTGTACATCATCTGGTCCATGAATGGCATCTCGATCGGCAGTAACTTCAAGGCAAGTGCTACCGGTATCGATACCAGCGCGCCAATGATCGCGGCGCGGTTCGTTGTCTTCTTCCAGAAAAGTCCCATGAGGAAGATCGCGAGGATTCCCGGGCTTACCAATCCCGTGTATTCCTGGATGTAGATGAACATCTGGTCGAAGTTGCGCATCGCGGGGGCCAGCAAGCACGCGATCAAGAGGGCAACGAGAGACGTGACGCGACCGACAGTGACCAGTTTGCCGTGCGACGCTTTCTTGTCGACGTAGTGCCGGAAAATATCCATCGTGAAGATCGTCGAGGTGGAGTTGAGCATCGAGGCCAGCGAGGAGACGATCGCGGCAAAAAGCGCCGCCACGACTAATCCCTTTAACCCGACAGGCACGAGCGTGCTGATTAACCACGGGTATGCCTTGTCGCCTCCTCCCGTTCCGTTGAATACCTCGGTGCCGGGGAAGATTTCCGTGTACATCACGTAGGCGACGATACCGGGAATCACGACGATCAGCGGGATAATCAGTTTCAGGAAGCCGGCAAAGACGATTCCTTTCTGCGCCTCGGGCAGCGACTTGGCCGCCAGCGTGCGCTGGATGATGTACTGGTTGAAACCCCAGTAGTAGAGGTTGGCTACCCAGAGACCACCGATCAGCACGGCGATGCCGGGGAGGTTGCTGAACTCGGGATTGTCTTTCGAGA
The DNA here is from genome assembly GCA_031279175.1 of Odoribacteraceae bacterium. GTDB lineage: Bacteria > Bacteroidota > Bacteroidia > Bacteroidales > Marinifilaceae > JAIRKS01. The sequence continues at coordinate 463 of JAITJA010000161.1, read as the reverse complement.
GGATCATGCTGAACTTCTCCGGGGCTTGCTCCCAGACGTGCCGTAGCCCGTCGATGATCCCGCCGTCAGTGACCTTGTCGAGCGCGAAGAGCGTGGTTAACACGCCACCAATGATCAGCAGCACGACCTGTATCACGTCTGTCCACGCCACCGCCGACAGTCCGCCGTAAATGGAGTAGGCCGCCGCCACGAAGGCCAGCAGGATGATTACCGGTAGCATCAACGCGCCGTCTCCGAAACCAACGATCATGTCGATCGCCTTCGCCCCGAGGAATAGAACGGAGGTCAGGTTCACGAAGATGAAGAGGGCTATCCAGAATACAGCGAGGATCGTCCGCAGGCTCGTCGAGAATCGTTTCTCGACAAACTCGGGGATCGTGTAGATGCCCTTGTTGATGAACACGGGGAGGAAGTATTTCCCCACGATGATGAGCGTCAGGGCCGCCATGAACTCGTAAGAGGC
>JAITJA010000157.1 GCA_031279175.1 Odoribacteraceae bacterium | reverse complement strand
ACACCCAGTCGCCCGCGCGCGAGAGACATTCCCCCGGGGGGAAACCTTGGTGCACGCGCGCGAGAGACTTTCCCCCGGGGGGAAACCCTGTCGCGCGGGCGCGAGAGGCTTTCCCCCGGGGGGAAAAGCCGTCGCGAGCGCGCGAGGGAGGTTCCCCGGGAGGGGCGGTGGCGTCGCGAGCGCGCGAGGCGGGCTATCGTCATGAATTATCACGGTTTCGCCTTATCTTTGCCGCGTACAAACACGATGTTGTCATGCAAAAGATTATGAACACTGGAAAAATACCGGTCAGGACGCGGCCCGACGACCCGGGAGAGGCCGCGCGGGCGGGAAAAGATCCCCGCCAGGCGACGCGACCGCGGGAATGCCCGGCGAGGGGCAAGGGAGAACGTAACCCGCTGGCGGTGATCAACGGGCGAGACGGTGACCGCGGGCCGCGGGCGTGATTAATTCAAGAAATAGACCCGGTGAGAGATTTACCAGCGGCGTTCGCGCGACGGATGCGCGAGTTATTACGAGAGGAGGCGGGGGCGTTCTTCGACGCGCTGGACGGCCCGTCGCCCGCGTCGATACGTTTTAACCCGTTGAAGCCCGCGCGGGATGGGGAGTTGCCGTTCCGCGAGCTGTTTGACGGGCAGGTGCCGTGGTGCGAGCGCGGCGCGTATCTCCGCGAGCGCCCGTCGTTCACGCTCGACCCGCTGTTGCATGGCGGCGCGTATTACGTCCAGGAGGCGTCGTCGATGTTCCTGGATCATGTATTGAGGCAATTACTGCACGGGCCGTCTCGCGTGCTGGATCTTTGTGCCGCCCCGGGTGGCAAGTCGACGCTCGGGATCGGTCTTCTCGCGGGGGAGTCGCTGTGGGTGGCGAACGAGGTGGTGGCGTCGCGGGCGGCCGTGCTGAAGGAGAACGTGATCAAGTGGGGAAGCGAGCGGGTGGTGGTGACGCGGGCGGATTCCTCGCGTTTCGCGGCGCTGCCCGGCGCGTTTGACCTGGTGATAGTGGACGCGCCGTGCTCGGGCGAGGGGATGTTCCGTCGCGAGGATGGGAGGGCCGTCTCGGGGTGGAGCGAGGGGGCGACGCGGGCGTGCGAGGCGCGGCAGAGACGTATCGCGCGGGACGCGTGGGAGTGCGTGGCGCCGGGCGGCTACCTGGTGTATAGCACGTGCACGTATAACCCGGGGGAGAACGAGCGTGTGCTCGAGTGGATCGCGCGACTGGACGGGGCCTGTCCCGTGGCGATCTCTCACGATTTCGCGGGGATCGCTCCCGGCGACTCGCCACTGCCCTGTTATCGTTTTTACCCGCACCGGACGCGCGGCGAGGGGTTTTTTACCGGCGCGCTCCGGAAAGATGACGGGCCGCGGTTCGCTCTCCCGTCGCGCCAGGAGCGTCTCCCTCGGGTGGCGCTGCCTGCCGGCGTCGAGGCGCTTGTCCGCGGGAGCGGGGATCACGCCCGTTATCTTGCCGGGGAGACCGCCGGTATCGTTCCTCGCGCCCACGCGGGGTTTATTCATCACCTGGAGAGGCGCGTCGGTGTGCTTTACAAGGGGTGCGAGGTCGCGGAGACGGGTGGCAAGATGGCGCACGCGCTCGCGCTCTGGGCGGGATTGCCCCGTGAGCGGGTGGAGACGCGGGAGGTAGGGCTGGAGACGGCGACGCGGTTCTTGCGGAAGGAGGAGGTTCGCCTGGACGTGCCGCGCGGGGAGTGGGCGATCGTCGCGTATCGCTCTGTCGCCCTCGGTTGGGTGAAGGGGGTTGGCGGTCGCGTGAATAATTATTACCCGGTGGAGTGGCGCGTGCGGCTGGGTTAGTTGCCGGTGGCGTTGCCGTGGCGCTTGATGACGCTGTAAGCATCCGTCAGCCCGAGCTCACCGGCTTTCCCGAGGTCGGCGACGGCGAGCGATCTTTGTCCCTTGTAGATGTAGAGTAATCCCCTGTTGTAGTACGCCTCGGCGATCTCCTTGTCTTGCTCGATGACGCGGGTGTAGAGGAGGATGGCCTGGTCGATTTGCCCTGCCTTGACGCGCACGTTGGCCAGGTTGAAGGTGGCAAAGACGAAGGCGGGGTCGAGGGCCAGGCAACGCTCGTAGTCGTCGATGACGAGCGAGTAGTCGACGGCGCGCTGCTGTTGCTGTTGCTCGCCGAAACGGACGCGTGGCGCGCGCGCCTCTATCGATTCAATGTAGTCGTACATCTGTACCCGCGCGTTCGCGAGGTTGAAACGGGCGAGGAGATGGTCTGGCTGACGATCCGCGATGGCCTTGAAGTCGTCGATCGCCCGGGTGTACTCGCCGCGATGGAGGTAAAAGCCGCCGCGGAGAAGTAACGCGTCCGCGTCCTCCTTGTTTTCGCGTAGTCGCGCCGAGAGTAACGCGATCCGCGTATCCAGGAACTCGTCGGGCAGGAGGGGGCGCTTGTTCGAGATGGTCACCGCGGGCTGGTAGTTGTGCTCCTGGTTGTATGCCATGAGGTGCTTGTTGAAATATTGCACGCGCCCCTTCCGCAGGGTGTCAATGTCGAGGTATTGCACGACGAACTCGTCTTGCAGCTCGATGATCGCGTTTTTGTCTTGTAGCCGGCCGTTGATGACCTCCTTGACGCGGTCCGTCCGGGCGTTGAAGTCGACGAGCCGGCGGAAGTTCTCGGTGGTGTCCACGAGCGCGTTCCTGTCCCCCTCCTTCATTCGCCGGTATCGCTCCATGATCTCCGCGGCCTTCTCCCTGTCGCGGGTGGCCGCCCCGTGGTCGCTGACGGACGCGCGCGCCAGGTAGGCGTTCACGAAGTCGGGATAGAGGGCGATGCTCTCCGAGAAATCATCACAAGCCCCGTCGCGGTCGCCAGTCTCGAGCTTTAAGAGTCCCCGGTTGAAGTAGACGAGGATATTGTCCTGGTTTAGCTTTAGTACCTCGTTGAGGTCGCTGATGGCGCTGTTGTACTCGCCGATTTCCGCCCGGAGGAGCGCCCTGTTATAATAAGCGTGCGAGTAGGTGCTGTCGATCTCCAGCACGCGGGTGTAGTCCGCCAGGGCTTCCGGGAACTTCAGCATCTCGTACCAGGCGATGGCGCGGCTCATGAGCACGCGTTTGTTGAGCGGGTTTAACTTCAACGCGCGGTTGTAATCTTCTATGGCCCCGGGGTATTGCTTGTCCTGGAATTTCAGGTAACCGCGCAGGCCGTAGGCGTCGTCCGAGAAGGCGTGCAGCTCGATGGCCTCGTTGCAGTCGGCGAGCGCGCCGGTCCTGTCTCCCCGTTCCTCCCTGGCGATGGCGCGGTTCAGGTACGCGGCCAGTAGTTTTTTGTCGATGATCAACGCTTTGGCGTAATCCCTCTCGGCAGCGGCATGGTCGCCGGTCTCGCTCTCGGTGATGGCGCGGTTGGCGTAGACGTAGGCCTCGGTGGGGTTGATCGAGATGGCGGTGTTGTAGTCCCGTATGGCCTCCTCGTATCTCTTCAGGTGATGGTACGCGACGCCGCGATAGGCATACGCGTGCAGGTAGTTCGGGTCGAGCGCGACCGCCTCCGAGAAATCAAGTATCGCTCCCTCGAAATCATCCAGGTTCAGCTTCGCCAACCCCCTGAAGAAATAAGGCTCCGAGAGGTATGGCTTTACCCGGATGATGTGGTTGAAGTTCTCGATGGCGCTGACGTAGTCGTCAAGGAAGAGGGCCGACCGGCCGCTGCGCAGCATGTGGTCCGTGTTCCACTGGGCAGCACCCGTCAAGTATACCAGGCAAAAGGCGAGCGTGTAACCGATCTTTCTCATTTTTCCTCGTTAATGAATTTTGTTATCGCGACATCCCCGGGACGTTATAATTCCGGCGTTAAAGGTAATGAAAAAAGGAGACGTCTTGCCAACATCTCCTTTCCTCGTCTTCCGGTGACAACTAATAGTCGTTTCCCCGGTCTTCTTTCACGTTCGGGATAAAGTACCAGGTTTGGGCGGTCGGGGTAGCATCGAACGAAGTACCTCCCGTGGTAAAATACCCTGTCCCGTTGATACTAAAGGCCACGGCCTGGCTGATTGCCGCCCTCGTGGGGAGGTCTTCCACCTCGTGCCACAGGTCGCGCACGTGATCATACCACCACGTGTACAATCCGTTTGACCCGCTCCCGGAGGTCACGTAGGCGTATTCGCCCTCCTCCTCGTTGTTCTTGGCGATGAAAGAGACCGCGTAATAGCGGGGGATCCGCCCGTAGAAAGCGTCTTGCCGGTTTTTCGGTTTATCCGCCAGGGACTGCATCTTCACCCACGTCCCGTCACCGTTGGAACCCGGTATAAATTTATAGTGGTCCAGCGCGGCAACAGAATTATCCTCCTGGCCCAGGCAGACATGCGCGGCGCCCGCGATCACGAACGCGACCGCCCCGTAGCGAGCGTTCCCGTCATAGGTGATCTCCTTCCACTCGTTGGTCTTCGGGTCATAGCGGTAAAAGTCCTTGTAGGACATCTCTGACGCGCCTCCTTCCCCGAAGCCCCGTCCCGTCCCGACGTAACCGTAGCCGCCGATGGAGAACGCGATCGCGTCGCGGCGTCCTTTCCCGGGGAGGTTGGGTAATTGTGTCCACGTGTTCGTGGCCGCGTCGTATTTATAGAAATCTCTCAAGTACTCTTTTTCTCGTTTCGCGCCGGTTCCCGGGTTGGTGTAAGCGGCGACGAATCCCGTCCCCACGTAAGCGCAATTATCAATCACGAAAGCGACTGCCCCGTGTCTTCCTTTTACCAGGGTATCGCTTCCCACCCGTTTCTCTGGCAAGGAGGTAGCCGATGACCATCCCCCGTTTTCAAACTTGTAGAAGCTATTAAATTCCGCGTTACTCGCCCCGTATCCCAGGCCCACGTAAGCGACATTGTTAATCACGAATGACACGGCAGCCGTTCTTGGTTCACCACCATATGACACGCCTTTCGCCCAGTCCCCCCTGTATTCCTCGTCGTCATCACATGCCATCGCGGAGATCCCCAGCACGGCCAGAAGTAATAAATTAAATTTTCTCATACTCTTTTTTTTATGGTATTTTCATTTGTTATTTCAAGCGTAGTGATACTGCTCTTTTCTTTTAGCTGGCAAAACTACGCATTTTACAGATATATCCAACAAAGAAAATGTCATTAATTTATTTTCCACACGGCCACGCTAAACTTTGATAGGCGGTCATCATTTATTTGGAAATTAGTTTTACCTTCGCATCTTAAAATATTAAAACCACTTTGATTACGTTATGAGAATATTCCCGTTACTGATCGTCGCCTTTTTCTTCCTGTGCGCGTGTGAGAACGAAATCACCGAGATAGGGAAGCGCTTTGAAGATAATACCCGTTTCGTCGAAGTAAAACGGTTCGAAATAGAAGAGAGTTCTACCATACGCCTGGATTCGTTTCCTACCAGCGCGGTCTACGACACGACCATGGTGATCGGGAAGGTGAACGACCTGACCTCCGGCACGACGACAAGTTCCTCTTATTTTGAATTGCATCCCTCGTCGACAAGTTATGCTATTGACTTTAGCGAGAATTTCGTTTACGACTCCCTCACGCTGGTGGTCAGTAACGCGAAGGTTATCGCCGGGGACACGACCGAGATGCAACGGTTTTACCTGTACCGGCTCAAGGAGGTACCGCGGTTTAATGAACAGTGGCCTTACTTTAATAATATAGACACGGTGCCGCTGGGAGAACGCGTGGGGACATTGCAGATGTTCCCGCAAAAGGAGCACCTGACGAGTACTTATTGTAAATTAAGCGACGAGTGGGGAATGGAACTCTACGGGCTTTTCGCGCGGGGAGGCTCCATGCTCGTCGACACGTGGGCCTTCCTCGAATATTTCAAGGGCTTCGCGCTCGTGCCGGACGAGAACAACTCGGCGTTTTTCTCCGTCAAGTCCTCTTTCGAGTTGCGTTGCTATTATCACCGGAGCAGCCAGGGAAGTTCCCCGCTATATATCTCCATGAGCAATCGCGGTAACTCGGACCTCAGTTTCTTTACCTTCTCGCACCACAAGCACGTGCCGAAACCCGACTTGAAGGACGCGACAGAGAAGAATCCCATCCTCTTTACCATGCTTAATTATGGCGTGATTCAGGGGCTGAATGGCTACATGATGAAGCTCAACGTGCCTTATATCCAAGAGAACAGCCTCTACCGCACGATCGTCAAGGCACAAATAGCCATAAAACCGCGGCTGGAGAATTACGAGAATATCCCCGAACCAGAGAACTTGTACCTGTACACGTGCGACGAGTTCGGTTCGCCGCAAGAGCTTATCGCCAGTGGATTATCCGACCCCACGATGCAACCGGAGAACAAGCGGTTTATCTTCGATATCACCGATTTCTACAAGTATAGAGTACAGAAAAAACCGGATGCCCGACCCATTAACTTGCTGGTCGGCCTGCCGGGATTCACGATCGCCGGGATCGACCAGATCCGCTTCATCGGCGGTAACGTGAATACCCGCTTCGACCGGATGATCGTGCGGGAGATCCCGGAGTTATACATCCACTACATCCAATTTAAATAGCCTGATAATTACATGAAAAAGATCATATCCGTCCTCCTTACTTCCTTCTTGGCTGTCGCGGCAACGGCTCAAAATAACGTGGGAACGCCCTATTCCAAGTATGGCATCGGGCTCTTGCCGGAGAATTACGGCGCGTACGTCGGGATGGGAGGAGTCTCCGCTGCCATGCGCGACCGACACAATATTAATTACCTGAACCCGGCGTCTTACACGGCGCTGGACTCTTTCCGCTTCTACTTCCAGGCAGGGTACGCCGGGGAACACGTGAATATCTCCTCGTATTACGCCAGGGCCACCTACTCCGTCGCGCAGACGGCCTCCATCAACATGGGCTTCCGGTTGGCCAAGAAGCTTTTTGCCTCGTTCGGTTTCAACGAACGGTCGGACATCGGTTACGACATGCGATTCACGAACCAGGTAGCCGGCGACCCCTACTCCTTTTTCTACCAGCTCATCGAGGGCGAGGGGGGATTGAACGACGCGTACTTCGGCCTGGGCTACCAGTGGGGAAAATTATCCATCGGGGTAAACGCCTCGTACATCTTCGGGAAGGTGGAAGACAGGCAGACGCTCCAGCCGATCTCGCTCGCGGGAAATCCCATCAATTATTACGTCAAGACGCGCACGCAAAATCATATCCACGACGTGCTCTTCACCTTCGGGGCGCAATACCCGGTACGCGTGAGCGAATCCTCGCTGCTTACTCTCGGGGGAACGTACAACTTCGGCACGTACCTGAGCGGGAAGCGGGTCTTCGAGGCCTACGAGCTGACCACGTCGGAAAAAGATACCTTGATCCTCCGGGAAGTGCCCGACCACGGGAAGATCTTCTACCCCGCGCGGTTCACGCTGGGCGGGAGCTACGAGTGGAACTATCGCTGGATGATCTCCGGGGACTACACCTTCCAGGAAATGAAGAAATACAAGGAATTCGGCGAGGTCACCGACATGTTCACGAACTACCACAAGCTCGCCATCGGGGGGGCTTATACCCCGAACGGGCGCTACTGGTGGCAACGAAACAGGTACATGGCCGGCAGCTATTTCACCAAGTCGCACATCAACCTGTTAGAGCATAACATCAACACTTTCGGCGTTACCCTCGGCGTGCAGATACCTTTTTATTACGCGAACCAGGAACTCATGCTGGGCGTGGCGGCAGACGCGGGCGTGCGGGGCAGGCAAGCTGCCGGGTTAATGATGGAGCAGTTCGCCAAGATACGCCTTACCATCGCTTTCAAGGAGCGCTGGTTCATGAAGCCAAAGATTTTCTAATACATTAATTCTAGAACAAAAATCACGACAATGAGAAGTATTTTATGCATCGCGGCCATCGCCGGCAGTCTACTTACAGGATGCAACCGTTTCACCGTGAACGGGACCATCGAGGGAGTAACGGAAGGAAACGTCTACATCCTTACCATCAAT
>JAITJA010000139.1 GCA_031279175.1 Odoribacteraceae bacterium | reverse complement strand
CAATTAGTGGCGGGGAAGCACCAAACAACGTGTAGGAAGCCATTGTCACCGTGACGGAGGCCATTGTCACCGTGACAATGTCGATTGCCAGCTTGGCAATGTCGATTGCCACCGTGACGGACACGCCAATTAATGCCACGACCCCGCTGGGGAAGTGGGGGGGTGAGTGATAGAAAATGGGTATATTTGTTGCTTGTTGGTGGAGGGGATACTTGATTAGAGAAAACGTGAAAAGTAGATGAACATGAAAATAGTATTATTCTGCGAGCAGCGATACGCCATTAGCATCCTCTCCCCGTTACAGGAAGAGATTGACGGGGGTGGTGAACACGAGGCGTTGTGGTTCGTTGACGCGCGCAACATTCCCTCGTTCCCGCTTCGCGAGGCGGTAAAGTGGACAAATAGCATACAGGCGGTGCGTGATTTCGCGCCGGACGCGATTTTCGTTCCGGGTAACATCGTCCCCTACTACCTGCGCGGGGTAAAAGTAGAGATCTTCCACGGCTACGCGGCAGAGAAAAAAGGGCACTGGAAGGTGCGCCATTACCTCGACCTCTACCTGACGCAGGGGCCATACTTCACCGCGCGTTTCAAGGAGCTGGCGCGGAGACGCGGGGACTTCGAGGTCGTTGAGACGGGGTGGCCGCGTCAGGACTGGATACACGCGCATCTTCACGATTTCGACGGGGAGAAGGCGCGGTTGCTGCGCGCCAGCGGGAGGCAACAGGTGGTGCTGTACGCCCCGACGTTTTCGCCGTCGTTGACGTCCCTGCCTTTCATGCGGGAGGGGCTGGAGCGGCTGGTGGCGGAACGGGACGTGTTGTTGTTGCTCAAGTTTCACCCGCTGACCCGCGCGGGTTGGGTCGAGGAGTACCGTGAGATGGCCGCGACGCGCGAGCACGTGATCTGGATCGATGATCACCAGCTGACCAAGTATATTTTGATGGCCGACGTGGTGATTAGCGACACGTCGTCGGCGCTCTACGAGGCGCTGCTGCTGGACAAGCCTGTCGTCACGCGCGGGAACGCGGCGGAGACGCGGTACTGGCCGGATTTCACGGATATTTCCGCGTTGCCGTCCGCTATCGACGAGGCTTTTTCAATGGAGTATGCCGAGAAGAGGCGGTGGATTATCGAGAATTATGACCCGCACCGCGACGGGTTGGTAGCCCGTCGGATGATCACGGCGGTAAGCGATTATATCGCGCGGCATGGCGTGCCGTCAAGGAGACGGCTGAATCCCTGGAGAAAATACCAGTGCATTAAGAAATTCGGGCGGGCGCGGGGGCGGTGAGGGGCCGTTCGCGGTTATTGTTTCCCGTTCCTGACGCGTCGTCGTTCTTTCCTGACGCGTCGTCGTTGGACGCGTTCGTCGTGTCGTCGCGTCCAGCGCGAGAGCAGTCGGGTCATCCTCCCCGGGTCCGAGTTTGTCAGGCGGGCGTACTCGCTGGCGATGACGCGGATCATCTCGTCGTCCGCGTTCAGGCGGTAGAAGTTTCGGAGACCCTTTCGTGGCGAGACGCGTTTAAAGCACATGCGATTGAGGTCGACGAGGTCGAAGCGGTAGGAGTTGTTCACGCGCGTGATCAGCGTGTTGCCGGGCGAGTGGTCGAGGAAATAGATCGAGTGGCGATGCATTTCGCGCGTGAAGCGCGTGAAAGCTTTCAGTAACTCTTCCATGTCCCGCGGTCTGGCGCTTTTCAGGTCGCGGAACTCGTGGTCGAAGTCGACGTGTAGCGAGATGTAGAAGCTCCTGGTGACGCCCCAGGCGTTGCGGTAGACGATCCAGGCGACGGGCGGCGGCGTGCCGATCCCGACGTCGATCAGGCGTAGGGCGTGCAGGTACGAGCGGCGCGCCTTTGGTAGACGGAGGCAGGCGTAGACGAGGCGGTTCAGGGGGTTGGGCTGCTTGTATGATTTCACGTTGAGCCGCGTGCCGCGCGTTTCGATGACGCGGATCTCGTTTCGGCCTTTCTTGAGTAGGCTTCCCGCGCGCTCGAACGCCCCGGGGATCTCGAGTAGTTCCCGTTCCATGTACTTGAAGCGCTCGTGGACCTGGTAGTAGCGCTTCATCCTCGTGGTAATTTCCTGTAGTCCGCGAAGGTAAACGCGTGCTCGTTGGCCTCGTCGGCGGGGAAGGATTCCCGCTTGACAAGCTCCCACGCGCTGGGGTCGACGGGGGGGATGGAGGCGTCGCCGCCGGTGTTGACGTGGACGATGGTCAGGTAGAGCCTGTCGGCCCGCTGCCAGAGGGCGCGGTAGATGCTTTCCCCGCCGATCACGAATAGTTCTTCACCGGGCGTTGCCCTCGCGAGGGCCTCCTCGATGCTGGTGGTGGTTTCGCACCCTTCGGCGCGGAAGGCCGGGTTCCGGGAGATGACGATGTTTCGTCTCCGGGGAAGCGCTCGCCCGATCGATTCGAAAGTTTTCCTGCCCATCACGACGATATGTCCCGTCGTCAAAGCCTTGAACCGCTTCAGGTCCGCGGGCAAGTGCCATATCAGCCGGTTGTTTTTCCCGATGACGCCGTTTTCTGCTGCTGCAACGATAATGGAGATCACGCGTGTTCTTGTTTTAGATGGAGACTTCCCCGCGGATGCGCGGGTGCGGGTTGTAGTTTTTTAGTTCGAAATCCTCGTGGAGGAAGTCGAGGAGCGACGTTACGCGCGGGTTTAATACCATCGTCGGTAGGGGGCGCGGCTCCCGCGTCAGCTGCAATTTCACCTGCTCGAGGTGGTTCAGGTAGACGTGCGCGTCGCCGAACGAGTGTACCAGCTCGCCCGGTTCCAGGTGGCAGACGCTCGCCATCATCATGGTCAGCAGCGCGTAGGAGGCGATGTTGAAGGGCACGCCAAGGAAGACGTCGGCGCTCCGCTGGTAGAGCTGGCAGGAGAGTCTCCCCCCCGCGACGTGAAACTGGAAGAGGAGGTGGCACGGCGGTAATGCCATGCGCTCCAGCTCGCCGACGTTCCACGCGCTCACGACGAGCCTCCGCGAGGAGGGGTTTTCCCGTATTTCCCGCTCTACGCGCGCGATCTGGTCGATGCTCGACCCGTCGGGGCATTGCCACGAGCGCCACTGGTGGCCGTAGATGGGGCCGAGGTCACCGCGTTCGTCGGCCCACTCGTCCCAGATGGTCACGCCGCGCTCGTTCAGGTAGCGCGTGTTCGTGTCACCACGCAAGAACCAGAGCAGCTCGTGGATGATGGATTTCAGGTGTACCCGCTTCGTGGTCAATAGCGGGAATCCGGCGGAGAGGTCGAAACGCGACTGGTGGCCGAAGATGCCGATCGTGCCGGTCCCGGTCCGGTCAGTCCGTCGCGTTCCCTCGCGCAGTATTCGTTCAAGTAATTCCAGGTAAACTTTCATGTTCGTCGGGTAATTTCCCGCGAAGATACGGTTTTCCCTGGATCCGTCGGGCGGCTACTTTCCCTCTTCCAGCAGGTGGTTGACGAGGAAAGAGATTTCGTTGGCCAGCTCGACGGGATTCCCGTAGTATCCGCCGGACGACCAGCGGAGACGTCCGTTGGCGTCGATGATCGCCTTGTGGGGGATGCCGTTCATGCCCAGGGCGCGCGCGCGGGCATGGTAGATGGCGCCGTGCTTGCCGGTGGCGGGGTCGAGGTCGTCGTAGAGGATCTCCATCTCGTAGCCCTTGCTCGCGATAAAGTCGCGGACGGATTGCTTGTAGTTCGGGTCGTACTCCAACGTCGAGATGAAGTAGAAGGCGACGCGTGGGTCGTCCTTGAAACGATTTACCGCTACCTGCATCCCGGGTAGTGCCGCCTTGCAGGGTGCGCACCAGGTGGACCAGAAGTCGAGGACGATGACCTTCCCCGTTCGCCCGACGCGTACCCGCTCGCCACTCGCGTTCTCGAGGTCGAACGGCTCGAGCTCCTTGTCGACGAGACTCGCCAGGAGATGCTCCTCGAAGCGCTCGACGTGTTCCGGGGAGCGGAGCGACGCGACGCGCGCGTCAAAATCCCCGCCGGGGTGTTCCAGCAGGAAGAAAGCGCGTAGCGTGTCGAGCATCGCCGGCGTCGCGGCGTCTTCCCTCGCGCGATCCTCGATGAAGGGGACGAGGAGATGACGGTAGCCGTTGGCCGAGAGTAGCCGCGCGTAGAGGTCGTTGAAGCTGGCGCCGCGCGCGAGGCTTTCCTTGAGCGGCTCGAGGATCTCGATGGCCTCGGCGTGCTCCCCGACGCGGTGCAGGATCTCGGCGTGCGTGACGAAGAATCCGGCGCGATGTTGTTCGGCGGGATTGGGGTCTCGCTTTATCATCTCGTCGCGGATGGCGGTTGACGGGGTGAGTAGAACCCCCGCGTCCTTGGTCCCGTGCAGCCAGGGGAGCTGGACGACGCGGTAGTATAACTCCGGTAGCACGGATGCGGGGAGGATGGGGAGATACTCGATGAGCAGGGCGTAGTTTCCCTCCCGCGCGATGTTGTGCTGGAGCGCGGCCGAGACGATTTGCCGGGCATAGGGGTCGTTGTCTCCCTCCTTCAGCGGGAAGAAACGCTTGACGTACGCGTCGACGGCCTGTTCTTTCTTGTCGAGGTCTCGCTCGAGGTGGATACGTAGCCCTTCCTGCTCGCGGGAGCGTTCCGCGGGGGATTGTCCCGTCGCGCCGGTGGCGACGAGGAGGGCGGCGAGGAGTAGTATCGTTTTCATGGCTTAGTAGGATTCGCGGTATTGGATCTTGACGGCGAGGTCGACGACGCGACCGAGATCATCGAAGCGGTAACGGGGCGTTTTGCTTTCGAGCGTTCCGTCGACGGGACTGATGGCGAACTCGTAGACGCGTCCCCGCGAGCCGTCCCACGTGGAGACGTAGAGGAGCGAGCTGTTGAGGGCGGCGTAGTAGATGTAGCTGGGATCGGAAGCGCCGCCGCCCCCCTGGGAATAGATGCCACCATCGTACTTGTAGATCTTGATGCCGGTGATCTGCTCGCCGGGAGGGAAATCGTCGTTGACGCGAGAGGCGGTGACGGGCGCGGTACGCGCGGCGGGGTCGGGATTCGCTCCCTGGTAGTCGCAGGCGTAGATGTCGCGGGCGGTGGCGTAGAGGAAGAAATGCCCCTTCGTCCCCGCGTCGAAGGCTACTGCCTCGTCGATGCCGGGCAACGCGGACATGTCGTGCTTGCCGTACGAGAGGTCGGTTGCCGACGCGATGGTATAAGCCCTCGGGAGATTGATCTCGTAAAGCCAGTGATCACCGGGGCCACCCGAGAAGACGGCAAGCCCGAAGAAATTATACCCGCGGTCGAGGAAGCGAAGTTCCTTGCCGATATTGTTGACGTCGAAAAGGGCGGAGGGGAGCTGTGCCGGTAACGGTTCGAGCGTGGCGTTGGGCGCGGAAGCGTTGGCCAGGTAGACAAAGCGCTTGCCGGTGGCGTCGTAGAAGATGGGGTTGGCGACGACAGAGCCACTGGTCGTGGGACGCAGGCAGGCGGGCGCGAGGAACACGTTAGCACCAAGGGCAACGCCGGGAGACTGGGGGGAGGGGATGGCGTAATCGGTGTAGTATTGCACGCCGTAAGCGATGCGCCTGAGAACGCCGTCGTTGATAAAGAAGATAATGTTCCCGGAAGCCCCTCCCTGCCCGTCGATATACTCGAAGTGGAGGCGCGGGGGGAGCGGCGGGACGAGGAGCGATGTCGCGTCGTGATCGAGGAGGAAATTGCGGGCGTAGAGGCGCAGCAGCTCCTCGTCGGTAGAGACATAGATGTTATTGACGGCCCTCCCGTCGAGACCGGAATGACGGATGGTGAGCGGGTTTCCTTTTAATGGTCTCCCGTTGATGGAGCGGAAGACGTCGCGCAAGTGTACAGTCTCCTCGAGCTCGCGGACGGTAGATGGGGTGGCGAGATAGTCGAAATCGGCGACGCCACCGGAGGAGTGGAAGGCGAGGATGCCGTGGCTGATGCGCGAGATGAGATTAACGTCGAAGGTAAAATGGGAGGTAAGGTTTTGCTTTTTATCGGTGACGTAGAGGGTAGCCTTGTACGCGCCCGCGTTATAGATCATCATGATGTCGAGTTTCTTCTCGTTAGAGACGGGATACCAGTCCTGGGCGAGCAGTGCGGCGGAATAGAAATACCACTCGTAGGCGAGATCCGCCGGGTCGATGTTCTCCCCGGAGAAGGCGATCACGGGATCGATGACGAGCTGCTCCGCGACGATGGCAGTGTAAGTCGTTGCCATGCCGGCGGTGTCGAAGAGGATTTCGTTGACGGGCATGTAGTCATAATTCCCCTTGTCCTCGTAACAGGCGGCGAGGAGTAGGGCGATGATATATATAAAGTGCTTCATGGGATTATCTTTTCATGGTTGGAACTTGATTTCTACTTTGGGTTCGACGTTATCGTCCACCCAGATGGGCGGGTTCGTCTTGCGATACTGCTCGTAGGCGGTGACGAGCGTGTACTGGAATCCTTGCATTTGCGGTGGCGTGTACGAGCCTTCGACGGGCGGCGTGTTCCCGCGCGTCATGGGAAACTCGGTGATGCCGAGCACGTCGATGATAAACTTGTACTTGTTGTCGCAGTAAGTCCCGAAATACTGGTCGACGAACATCGTCCACGAAGCCGGCTTCATGAAGAAATCACCGACGCGCAGCATGAAGAATTGGCCGCTTTCGAGCCCGACGGCAAGATCCCCCGTCGGGACGATCTCGAGATAGATGTTGACGGCGGCCTGCTTGAGATCAGGCACGCGGTAGAGGGTGACGGGCAGGTAAGAGTCGAGTTCGCCGGCGGGCAGGATGCCGTCGCGCAATCGATAGTGCGTGCCCTCGATGGCGGTGGTGCTGTCAGGGATGACGCGGGCGCGGAACGCTCGTTCCTTGTCGGAGATCTTGCCGAGCAGGCGGACGTTCACTTTCCCCTCGGCCTCGGTAACGTCGTCGTCGAGTATGGCGAAGGAGAAATTTTTCTCGGCGACGGAGAGCATGGTGCCGTACCCGCTGGACTCCTGTTCAAAGAAATAGATAGCGGCGTCGTCGGGGAAAGTCATGGGTTCGTTCTTCCGGCAGGCGACGACGGCGACGGCGATGATGATATAGGCGAAATATTTCATGTGCATTCTTATTTAGTTGTTATCTGTTTCGAGGTATCGTTGGCCGTAGTCGATTTCGTCATCGGGGAGCGGCAGGCGGTAGACGGCGCGGGCGACGGGGCCGGAGTAGGGGGAATAAAACTGGATGGTTTCGCTGTCGACGCGCTTGTAATAATAGAAGAGCTGCCCCTCGCAGATAAACTCCTTGACATACTCCTTTCGGATCTCCTCGCGGAGCGCGTCATCGGTGATGGTTTCGGGGAGCGGGTCATTGATATTCCGGTGTTCGCGGACGGTATTGAGGTATCGCGTGGCGGCAGCCTTCTCCCCGAGGAGGAAGGCCGATTCGGCGGCGATATAATACGCCTCGGACAGGCGCATGACGGGGATCTTGTTGATGAAATCCTGCCCGTAGACGGAGGCGGGCTGGTAAAGCTTGTAGCTGGCGACGTAGTAATTGTCGATGAGCGGCCCCATGAGATACTGGTAGCGGTAGTCCCCGGAATACTTGTCGCTCTCGTAGACGGTATTCCAGTTATAGATGGACTTGGTAAAGCCGCCGTAGCCGGAAGTAAACCAGGAGAGGATGCCGGTAGTGCCGAAGGCGATGTCGGGGATATTATTGACGTTGATCGCGAAGATAATCTCCTGGTGGAAGACGAGGTTGCGCGTCTCGATGGTGGAGGTGACGACTTGCGCCTCGGGCACCCACGCGAAGAGGCTTTGCGCGATGACCTCTTCGGCGGCGCGGCGTGCATTGCCGTGCTCCCCCTTGTAGAGGTAAATCCTGGCCTGGAGTAATTTGACGGCGTAGTAATTGAAATGGTAATGGCGGTTGCGCAGGAAGCTGGTATAGTCGGAGGAGGACTCCCCGCGCGTGACGGGGTCATTTTTTAGCTCCTTCTCGGCGATGGTGAGGTCGAAGAGGGCCTTGTCGAGTACCTTCCTGGTGGTGGAGAGTGGCGTCACCTGGTTATCGAAGTGGGTGACGTAGGGGATGCCCTTCTCGTCCGGCCCGACGAGGAAAGAGGGGGCGAAGAGGCGCGCGAGATCGAAGTGCAAGAAGGCGCGCAGGGCGTACGCTTCCCCCCGGATGACGTGGTATTCCTCGATGTTAAAGGCGTTGCTGTCTGCCTTGTCGATGTACGAGATGAGGCTGTTGACGTTGGCGATAGTGTTATACATGCTGCTCCAGATGCCGGCGAACTTTGTTTTGCTGGCGTCGGCCGTGTAGTCGTAGATATTGGGGTAATAATACTCGTTCAGCGTGGCGAAGCCGGAAGTATACTGCTTCCCGAGTACGTCCACCAGCCCGAAGGAGAGTTCTCTCCCGTAGGCATTTTCCTCGGTCATGAGGAGATAAACGCCGGTGAGGGCATCCTTGAACCCTTGCGGTGTGGTGAAATTCTCGTCTTCCTTGATTTGCACGCGGGGGCTAACGTCGAGCCATTCGGAGCAGGAGAAGAGGAGAAGCGCGAGTAATGGTATGTATTTCATGCGTGTTTATTTGAATGATTAAAACGTTGTCGAGAGGGCGATGGAAAAGGCGCGGGCAAAAGGATACGCGGTGCCGCGCTCCTGCTTGACGGTGCTGAATCGCCCGATATCGTTCATGTTAAAGGAGAGGCGCAGGCGGTCGATGTCGAGCGCGCGGATATGGCCAAGCTCGTAGGAGAGGTTGGCGGAGGAGAAGACGAACTCGTCGAGATCCTCGAGGAAGCGGGACGTGGGGAGCGTGCTCGTGTGATCCGTGATGCTCTTGTACTTGGCTTCCACGCCGGGAGTGTTCCAGCGGTCGTACAGGACTCGCCGGTCGATGTTGTTATTGGCGATGTCGACGTTCTCGACCTTATCGACGAGGGTGCTGTTGTAGGTCTGCCCGCCTGCCCGGTAGCTGAAGGAGAGGTTCAACGACAGGCCGCGCCAGGAGAAATACGCCCCGGCGTTCCCGGTGACGGAGGCTTGCGAGTTGCCCATGACCTGCTGGTCTTCAGCCGACCAGACATCCGTGAACGCCCCGTCTCTCTTGATGAAGACCTCCTTCCCGGTGACGGGGTCAATGCCCGAGGAGGGGACGACCCAGATGCCGGTGGTGCTCTTCCCCTCCTCGAAGCGGACGAGCGGCTTGCGCTGCACGTTAGAGAAGGAGTCGAATTTGGCGTCCTGCGTCTCGTTGATTTTCTGCAACGCCTCGGAGATCTTCACGAGTTTATCGCTATTGTGCGCGACGCCGGCGAAGAGGTTAATGACGACGCGCCGGGCGGGGTTGGCGTATACTTTCCACTGGACATTCAGCTCGTAGCCGCGATTCATCTTCTCGCCGATGTTCTCCTTGTACGTGGGGAAGCCGGTGGAGGGGGCGAGCGACACGTCGGTGAGGAGGTCTTCGGTGATATTGGAATAGAGCTCGACCCGCGCGGAGAGGCGATTGAAGAGGGTGATGTCTATGCCGAGGTTTCGATCGCGTTGTTGCTGCCACTTGAGCTTGTTGTTGGCCATGCCGAGGAGGTAATTCCCGAGCGCCCCGTCGTAGGATTTCCCGGTATAATACTGGTAGGAGGAGATGGCCTGGTAGGGGTCAAACTCCTGCGAGCCGGTATACCCGATGGAGCCGCGTAGCCTGAAGTTATTGATAAATTCGACGTCGCGGAGGAAGGATTCGTTGTGGATATTCCAGCCGACGCCAACAGACCAGAAGTGTCCCCACCGGTTATTCGCCCCGAAGCGCGAGGAGGCCGAGCCGGTGTAGGAGAGGTCGGTGAAATAGCGGTTGTCGAAGGAATAGTTGGCCGACGCGACGAGGTCTATGGCGCGGGAGATGCCCTCGGAGCCACCGGGTTTCTCCCCGTTGTACCTGTTCCCGAGCGAGATGAAATTCATCTTGTCGGACGGGAAGCCGACGACGGAGGTGCTCACGGTCTGCGTCTCGCCGGTGTTGATTTTCCAGACGGCGTTGCTATACAAGGTATGCTTGTTCACCCGGATGGAGTAGGCAACGCCCAGCTCGGCGTTCATGTTGAGAGATTTCCCGTTGCTGGCGTCGTATTGCCCGCGGTCGGCGTACGCGTCAGAGAAGGGGGAGACATTCGCGAAGGAGGTATGGTCGGCGGGCAGGAAGCGTTCCGCGTCGTTAACGGACTTGTTCACGCCGAGTCTCCCGGTCAATCGCAGGCTCTCGCGGGGAGTCCACTCGACGTACAGGTTTTCGGTGATTGTCGTGTACGAGGTCTCGTCTTTCCCGCCGAGCGTGGCGTTATACAGCGGGTTATAGTGGCTATAATCGTATTGTTTGATGAGATTCCCCTGCTCGTCCTTGACGCGCCAGTAAGGATTCATGTTGGCGTAGGTGGAAAAGGAGCCGTGGAGGGAGTTTCTCCCCTTGTTGACGCTAACGGTGAGGTTATTCCTGACGCTGATCGACTCGAACAGGTAGGAGAGCATCAGGTTTCCCGAGAGGGTTTGCCGCCCCGAACCGATCATGATGCCCCTCGTCTCCCCGAGGCTGACATTGACGGAATAACGCGTGTCGCTGGTTCCGCCCGTGAAGTTGACGGCGTGCTTTTGCCCGACGCCCACGCGGAGGGGGCGCGAGAGCCAGTAGGTGTCCACGCCGCGCGCGACCTCCTTCTGGAGCGCGTAATACGCTTCCAGCGCGGAGGCCTGGGAGTTTCCTCCTGCCGCCTGGTATTTCCCGGAGAGCCACTCGGCTTGCAGTTTCTCGGCGGCGTTAGCGAGGTTATAGCTACTCAGGTCGGGCGCCTCGATGTCGGCGCTCCCGTTGTAAGAGAGTTGGAGGTTACCGGATCGCGGCAGGATCGTCTCGATCACCACCACGCCGTTGGCCGCCTTCGACCCGTAGATCGCTTTCGCGGAGGCGTCTTTCAGCAGGGTGACGCTCGAGATCTTGTTCATGTCCAGGTCGAACACCGTCTCCAGCGTGGTCTCGAAGCCATCGAGGATGAAGAGCGGCTGGTTGAGGTTGCCCCGGTACTCGCCCTCGATGTCCACGGGGATGCTGGTCTGCCCGCGCATCGTGATCTCGGGGAGGTGGTTCGGGTCGCTGCCGAACTCGAGGTTCTCCTGTATGATAAACGAGGGGTCGAGGTTCTTGAGGCTAAAAAGCAGGTTTTGGTTGCCTACTCGCTTGAGGTCTTCTTGTTTAAAGGTGACGGTGGCGCCGGTAAAGCTCTCCGCTCGCCGGTTGAACATGCCCATCACCACCACCTCGCCCATCTCCTCGACGACCTCCTCGAGGGTCACGACCAACGTGCCGCTACCGGTGACGGTGATCTCCTTGGTCATCATGCCGATGAACGAGAAGAGCAGCGCTTGCCGCCCGCCGCGCGGGATGTAGAGCCGGAAGTGTCCTCCCGCGTCCGTGGCCGTCCCGACGGTCGAGCTGCCTTTCAGGCGGACGTTCACGCCGGGCAACGGCTCGTCGCCGCGCTTGACAACGCCGCTAATCGTGTCCACGAACGCCTCGCGTTGCTGGGGGAGAGGCGTGATCACGATCGTTTTGTCAATAAACTTGAACCCGAGGTGGGGATCGAGCACTACGCGCAACAGCTCGTCCACGCGTCGCTCCTCGCGGGGGAGGGTGATCTCCTTGCGCGTGTCTACCTCGTCGTCGCTGTAGAAGAAATCGTACTGCAATTGCCGCGTGATAGCGCCAAAGAGTTGTTCCAGTGTCATGGAATTTCGCTCGAGGGTGATTCTCTCGTTCTGCGCGTGCCCGTGGACGTGCAAGATGCCAGCGAAAAACAAAAAACAGGAAAGTCTGGTCATCATTAACCATTTCTTTATCCCGCGCGGGATGCAGGATCGTTTTGCTGAATCATTTCTTTTCATACTTTTGTAATTAGATCTAAGTGTTAATACTTGTCTTGCCACGATTACTGCCAAGTGACGCGTTTCAAGACATTATTGATTGTCGAGGTGGCGGGAACAATTGCTCCCGCTGCCTTTTATTTTGCCCGTTTCGCGGTAATGGTCTTGTCTACCACCTGAAACTGTATGTCTGTCGTCATTTCTAGCAACGAGAGCGCGTGTTCTATCGGCTCGTGCTTGTTCACGAATCCCGTGAACCGCCTGCCCTTGACGGACTCGTCCGCGTAAATCATCCGGAAATCGTACCAGCGCTCGAGCTTGCGCGCGAGTTCCTCGAAGGTAAAGGCCTTGAAATAGAACCGCCCGTCGATCCACGAGGTGTATAACGCGGCTTCCACGCGCTCCACCCGCCGCTCGTCCCGCGACCGCTCCAGCACGTATTGCTCGGAGGGACGTAACGTCACCTCCCGGCCGTTTTCTTCCACGCGTATCGTCCCCTCCACGAGCGTCGCGCGCCACACGTCGTCATCATCGTACGCGCTCACGTTGAAACTCGTGCCCGTCACGGTGATGACCTGGTCGCCGGAACGCACGCGGAACGGGACGCGATCATCACGCGCCACCGCGAAGTAGGCCTCGCCTTGCAGGTAGATCTCCCGGGAGACGGCGCCGAAGCGCTCCGGGAAACGCACGGACGACCTGGAGTTGATCCAGACGCGCGTCCCGTCGGGAAGGTCCAGCTGGTACTCGCCTCCCCGCGGCACGCGTAACGTGTTGTACCGCGGCGCGTTCCCGTCGCCATCCCCCGTCGCCTCGTACCGCAACCGGCCCGTCGCGGTGTCGTTATCGAGCACGATCCCCCTGGCTTGCCAGCGGTTATCTGCCCCGTGGCTCTCCAGCGAGATGACCTCCCCGCCGGCCAACCACAGTTCCGCTTTTGCCGTGCCGGGAGCGATGGTCGCGACGGGCAACTCTTCGCCCGGGCGCGGCACGAGGAAGAGGGCGGCCAGCACTACCGCCGCCGCGACGCTTGATATCCAGCGCGCGCGCTGACGCGCCCGCCTCCCGGTGACGCGTTTCCAGGCCCGTTCAGTGTCATAGAAGTGCCTCGCGCCCCGTCTCGCGGCTTGCCTCGCGAGAAATTGCTCGCGCAACATGGCATCCCGCTCCCCCGGCGTCATCTCCGGCGGCGCGCTTGCCCGTCGTTGCCCGTGTTGCCACAGGCCGGCGAGCCATTCCCAGGATTGTTCAGGAAAATTGTTCATGGTTTTTTCCCCTTAAGACAACAAGGGGTGGAAAAAGGGTAGGTCAGAATCGGTTTTTTATTGCCAGCAGCAGCAAAATGGGGTCAACGGGGGGGAGCACGACCGCGTGAATGGCCTTGTACGCGTGTTTGACGTGAAACTTGACGGTGTTGACGGAGATGCCTGTCTCGAGCGCGATTTCCTTGTAACTTTTTCCCTCGAGACAGCTCATCGTGAAGATTTCCCGGCATTTGGGCGGCAGGTTTTCCATGACCCGGGTCATTTTCTCGATCTTCAGTTCTTCTTCTTCCGAGTATCCTTCTTGTTGCACGATCTCGATAAAATCGACAAGCAGCGGGTTGTTTCGTTGCATCACGGCCTTGTGTTTCAAGACGTTTAATGCCATGTGGCGCGTGGACGTGTAGAGGTATGATTTCGCTGCCACCTGGATTGTTTTATCTTCTTTCCCGTCCCAGAGCCGCGCGAAGATCTCTTGTACCACGTCTTCGGCCTCGTCGAAGTCGCCGAGGATCGCGTGGGCGTAGTCGCACAGCGCCGCGTAGTAGGTTCTAAAGAGTTTCTCGAACCGTTCCTTGTCATCCCCGTCCCCCGGGTTTCTATCGTCTCGGTCGTTTTTCATGGCGAGCAAATGTACGCGATTTTTCCGGATTCCGCGCGGGACGGGGAACACGACAACGCCCCTCCCTGCCCCGCTGCCCCCTCCCTCTCGCTCGCCACCCGCTGCCCTTCGCACGCCACCGCGTCTTTCTCTGCTCCCCCTCCCGTTCTCCCCGTGCACCCTCCCGGTCTCCCCGTCCTACCTCCCGTTCTCCCCGTCCTACCTCCCGTTCTCCCCGTCCCACTTCCCGTTCTCCCCGTTCTACCTCCCGTGCTCCCCGTCCTACCTCCCGTGCTCCCCGTTCCCTGTCCTACCGTTATCGATTCCCATTGTTGTTGTAGTCAACTACAATCACGTGATCTGGGGTAAATGCAGGTACGTCGACGGGAGATATAAAATAATTCACCGTCCCGGGGGGGACGGTGAAGGGGAAGGGACGCGGGTTGTAAGCCCGCGATAGCAATTGTTTATATTTTACCGGGGGAGGGAAGGCTACCGGGTGTTATCCGAGGTATCCTTTCATGATCCCGCGTTTACTGTTCCGGACAAAGAGGATGATTTCGTCCCGTTCCTTCGAGGCGGACATTTCGGCCTCGATGCGTTCCAGGGCGTCCGAGTTGTTGAGCCCGGACTGGAAGAGGATCCTGTAGATATCTTGTATTTCGTTGATTTTCTCGTTCGAGAACTCTCTTCTTCTCAGGCCGATCGAGTTCACGCCGGCGTAGGAGAGGGGTAGTCGTCCGGCCTTCACGTACGGGGGTACGTCCTTCCCGATGAGCGATCCGCCTTGTATCATCACGTGTCGCCCGATTCGCACGAACTGGTGCACGGCGGTCATCCCGCCGAGGATGGCGAAATCGTCGACGACGACTTCGCCGGCGAGCTGGCAGGCGTTGGTGATGATGCAGTTGTTCCCGATCGTGCAATCGTGCGCGACGTGGGTGTATGCCATGATCAAGCAGTTGTTCCCGATACGCGTGGTGCCTTTAGCGGCCGTTCCGCGGTTCACGGTCGCGCATTCCCGGATGGTCGTGTTGTCCCCGATGATCGCGATGGAGTGTTCGCCCCTGAATTTCATGTCCTGTGGTATAGCGGATATCACGGCCCCGGGGAAGATGTTACAATTTTTCCCGATACGCGCGCCCTCGAGTATTGTCGCGTTTGATCCTATTCGCGTTCCTGCCTCGATGGTCACGTTTTTGTCGATGGTCACGAACGGTTCGATGACCACGTTATCCGCGACGGTTGCTTCCGGGTGAACATAGGCTAATGGTTGTTTCATTCGTTTTTCATTAAATTATTTGCACTACGCGTGTTTTCTTTCCAGATTCAGGGCGCAAGTTTACGATTAGTTTTTTGTTTTTGCAACTTGGGCCATGAACTCTCCCTCGCAGACGAGGTTTTTGCCGACGAAGGCGTATCCTCTCATCGTGACGATTCCGCGTCGTGTTGGCGCGATGGTGACGAGTTTGAAAACGACGGTATCGCCGGGGATGACTTTTTTCCGGAACTTGATCCCGTCGATGCGCAGGAAGTAGGTAGAGTAGTTCTCGGGGTCTTCTACCTGGTTCAGCACGAGGATTCCCCCGCATTGTGCCATGGCCTCGACGAGCAGTACTCCCGGCATGACCGGTTCTTCGGGGAAATGCCCGACGAAGAAGGGTTCGTTCATGGTGACGTTTTTACACCCGATGACGATTTTGTCGGTGACCTCGTAGATTTTGTCGACGAGCAGGAACGGGGGGCGGTGAGGCAGGAGTCCCTTGATGCGATTAATATCCATGAGTGGCTCGGCGGTCGTGTCTATGGCGGGGCAGGCGTCTTCTCGTTCGGCGGCGAGGACGAGCTTGTGTAGTTTGCGCGCCATTGTCGTGTTGGCCTTGTGCCCGGGTCTTTCGGCGATGACCCGTCCCTTGATGAAGCGTCCGCAGAGGGCGAGGTCCCCGATGACGTCCAGTAGTTTATGCCGCGCGGGTTCGTTGTCGAAATGTAGCGTGAGGTTGTTGAGCACGCCTTGTTTTACTTTCATTGATTCGCGCTGCAGCAGGATGGCGAGTCGGTCCATCTCGTCTTGCGAGATTTCCCTGTCCATGATCACGATGGCGTTGTCGAGATCCCCACCCTTGATCAGGTTTTGTTTTAATAGTGGTTCGATTTCTCGCAAGAAGACGAAGGTGCGGCAGGGGGCGATTTCGCTCGCGAAGTGGGTTTCATTTTCCGAGAAGGTGGCGTATTGCATGGGCAGGTAGGGGGAGTCGTAGGCGACGATGACGTTCACGTTATAGGCGTTGTCGGGCAGTAGCGTGAGTCGCGTTTGCCCGTCCCCGGAGGTGTATTCCAGTGGTTCTGTTATTTCGAGGTAGCGTCGCGGGGCGTTTTGTTCTTCGATGCCTGCTTGTTCGATTTTCTCGACGAAGGGTTTCGCGCTCCCGTCCAGGATGGGGAATTCTTCCCCGTCTAGCTCGATGGTGCAGTTGTCGATGCCCGAGCCATGCAGGGCGGCCAGGGCGTGTTCCATCGTGTACACGCGTGTTCCGTCTTTTTCGAGGCAGTTGGATCTTTCGGCGAAGACGGCGTGCGTGGCGAGTGCCGGGATTTCCGGACGGTGTTCCAGGTCTACTCGCGTGACGCGGTACCCGGAGTCTTCTGTTGCCGGTAGGAAGGTGGCGGTCACTTCTTGCCCGTTGTGCAGGCCTTTTCCTTTTAGCGTGAAGCTTTTTTTGATCGTCCTTTGTTTCATTTCGAACTATACTTGGTTTAATTGTTTTAGTTTTTTTTCCAGTTCTATTACCTGGTCTTGTATTTCGGGCAGGCGACGGAAGAGGACGTAGCATCGTTGGTATTTGGCGATATCGAATGCTGGTGATCCGCGCATGATCGCGTTTGCTTTCGTGTTGACGGAGAGCCCGGATTGCGCGGTGAGTTGCGTGCCGTCGGCGAGGGTGACGTGCCCGACGACGCCGGCTTGCCCGCCGATGACGCAATGTTCGCCTACTTTTGTTGATCCTGCCAGGCCGCTTTGTGCTGCCATGACGGTGTTTCGCCCGACGATCGCGTTGTGCGCCACTTGTATCAGGTTGTCTAGTTTCACGCCTTCCCTGATGATCGTGGATCCCATTGTCGCCCGGTCGATGCAGGTGTTTGCCCCTATTTCGACATGATCTTCTATGATGACGTTCCCGATTTGCGGTATTTTCTTGTACCCGTTTCCGTCCGGCGCGAAGCCGAAGCCGTCGGCCCCGATCACGGCTCCCGAGTGGAGGATGCAGGACGAGCCCACGCGACAGCGCGCGTAGAGGTGCACGCCGGAATAGATCACGGTGTGGTCGCCGATCTTGACTTCTTCGCCGATGTAGGCGTGCGGGTATATTTTCACGTGGTTGCCGATTTTTGCCCTTTTGCCGATGTAGGCGAACGCGCCGATGTATAGATCTTCTCCCAGCGTCGCGTCCTCGCTGATGTAGGCGGGTTGCTCGATGCCGGAGGGGCGTGGCGTCATGCTGTCGTATATTTGCAGTAGGGTGGCGAAGGCGTCGTACGCGGAGTCTACTCGTATCAGCGTGCAGGCGACGGGTTTCGCGGGCACGAACATTTTGTCGACCAAAACGATGGAGGCCCGCGTGGAATAGATATGATTTTCGTATTTTGGATTTGCCAAAAAGGCTAACGTTCCTGCTCTTCCCTCCTCGATCTTGGAAACGTCATTCACGCCGGTTTCCGGATCACCCTCTACAATCCCATGTAATAAAGCCGCGATATCCTTTGCTTTGAACTCCATATTTTCGTTAAAAAGTTTTGGCAAACATACCATTTTTTTCGGAGTAACTAAAATAATGACAGGCTGGTTTCTATAAAAAAACTTTCCCGTGCAGTTTTTTGGATAGAAACCTTTGTTTTATAAAGTATTAATTTTACCTTTGCCCGGTTAATCATTGGAGGGGGCGACGCGTCCCCTCTCGTGTTTCTAAAATCAAAGAAAGACCATGAAGAGTAACGTGGAGATTAAAGAGATTATTGCTTCCATCCTGCAGGAAACTAATCTTTTCCTGGTGGAGCTGACGGTGTCGCCCGACAACGTGATCGAGGTGTGCGTCGATTCCATGCAGGGCGTTAGCGTGCAGGAGTGCATGTCTGTCAGTCGGGCACTGGAATCAAGGCTTGACAGGGAAACCGGGGATTTTTCGTTGACGGTGTACAGCGCGGGGATCGGGTTCCCGTTCAAGGTGCCGCGACAATTCGAGAAGAACACGGGGAAACGCGTCGAGGTGAAGCTGTCCGACGGCAAGAAGTTAGAAGGCACGCTGCTGGCATATTCCGAAACCGGTATCGTGATCGCGTACGAGGAGAGCGTGGCGGTAGAGGGAAAGAAAAAGAAGGAGAAAATAAACACGGAAAAAGAGATTCCTTTCGCCCGTATTAAAGAGGTGAAGGATGTCGTGGAGATTAAATAATAATAAATTAAGTATTCATGGAAACGATTAATTTAACGGACTCGTTCTCGGAGTTTAAAGAACATAAGAATATCGACAGGGAGACCTTGATGAACGTGTTGGAGGAGATCTTTAGAGGTATGCTTGTCAAGAGATACGGCACGGACGAGAATTTTGACATTATCGTCAATATAGATAAGGGGGACCTGGAGATCTGGCGAAATCGTATCGTCGTGAATGACGATGAACTGGAGAATCCGAGCACGCAAATAGCCCTGTCGGAAGCAAAGAAAATAGATCCCGATTACGAGGCGGGCGAGGAGGTGACCGACGAGGTGAAGTTTAAGGATTTCGGACGCCGGGCAATACTGGCGCTGCGTCAAAACTTATCGGCCCGCATCCTGGAGCTGGAAAAGGATCACATTTACATGAAATATAAGGAGAAGATCGGGCAAATCGTTATCGGCGAGGTGTATCAAGTGTGGAAGAAGGAGATACTCGTGCTGGATGACGAGGATAATGAGTTGCTCCTGCCCAAAAGCGAGCAGATCCCCAGCGACTTCTTTAAAAAAGGAGACACGATACGCGCCGTGGTCATCCGGGTGGAGATGAAAAATTCATCACCGCAGATTATTCTTTCCCGTACCTCTCCTGCTTTCCTCGAGAGGCTCTTCGAGAACGAGGTGCCCGAGATATTTGACGGTTTGATCACGATTAAGAAGGTGGTAAGGGTGCCGGGCGAACGGGCGAAGGTGGCGGTAGAATCCTACGATGACCGCGTTGACCCGGTGGGGGCCTGCGTGGGCATGAAGGGATCGCGTATTCACGGTATCGTGCGCGAGTTGCGTAACGAGAACATCGACGTGATTAACTATACCAGTAACGTTCAGCTGTATATCCAGCGGGCGTTGAACCCGGCAAAAATCAACAAGATCGAGATCAACGAGGCGCGTAGACATGCCAATGTCCACTTGAATAAAGAGGAGGTTTCCCTGGCCATCGGGAAGGGAGGGCTGAATATCCGGCTGGCAAGTCTACTCACCGGGTACGAGATCGACGTGTATCGTATAACGGAAGGCGACGAGGAGGATGTCAGGTTGGAAGAGTTTATCGACGAGATCGAGCAGTGGGTGATCGACGAGCTAAAACGTATCGGATGTGATACCGCCAAAACCGTGTTAGAGTTAAGTGATGAAGAGTTGGAAAATAGAACAGAACTCGAGATAGAGACTATTCGAGAGGTGCGTAAGGTGTTAAAAGCAGAATTTGAAAAGTAACCGGGTTTAGAGGTAAAACGAAGTATAAATGAACCATTACCTATGGTAGAAAGATTAAGTAAAGTTGCAAAAGAGTTTAACGTGGGACTCTCCACTATCGTGGAGTACCTGCAAGAAAAAGGTGTCCTGATCTCGTCTAATCCCAACACGAAGTTGACCGAAGAGCAAATTCTGCTGGTGGAAGCGAAGTTTTCCAATGAAAGCAAGGCCAGGGGTACCTCGATAAAAGGCGATAGGAATCATCGCCTGAAGAAGGAGACTATATCTATCGATAAACCCGCGCCCGAAGAATCATCAAAGTTTATCTCCGTGAAAGACGAGGTGAGGAATCGCGGTATCAAGATCGTGGGACATATCAACCAGAATCGTACGCGCCCGCCGCAAGAGGAAGTGGTGGAGCAGAAAGTGACGGTGACGGAAAAAGAAGAGCCTGTAAAAAAGAGCGTGGAAGAGCCTCTTCCTACCCCTGTCGAGAGTGTTCCCACTCCTCCCGTGGAGGTATTGCCACCGGTCGAGGAGAAACCTATCGAGAAGAAGCCACCCGTGGAGGTCACTGTCGAAGAAGTTGTCGTCGCGGAACCCCCTGTCGAGGTGTTGCCCGTCGAAGAGCCACCCGTTATAGAACAACCTGTCGAGGAGATTCCTCCCGTTGTCACCGCGCCACCAACGCGAGAGAATAAGGAAGAGGAAACGGAGAAAAAAGCCGACGCGATTACTCTGAAGGTGGTCGGAACGGTCGACCTGGATAGTATCAATAACCGGATGCGTCCACGCCCCAAAAGTAAGGCAGAGAAAAAGGCCGAACGAAGGGAACGAGAAAAAAAGGAGCAGGAAAGAAGAGACCAGGAAAGGAAAGAACAAGAGGGCGCGAAAAAGGAGTTGAAGAAACAGCAACCGGGAACATCATCGTCTCCCGCTCCCGACGAGACAACGCGTAAGTCAGTGATTTTAGCCTCGCCCAAGACCGAGAAGTCCCCGGAAGAGGGCGGTGAACGCAAAAAGAAAAGGAATCGCATCTCGGTGTCAAAGGACGAGAAGGTTACCATCAATCCTACCGGAACAACATCCCGACAGGACGAGAGCAATAAAAAGTTACGAACCATTCAAAAGAAAAAAGCCTCCAAGGTGAAGATTACCGAGGAGGAGGTTGAAAAACAAGTTAAGGATACCCGCGCCCGCATGGATGTCCGGGGGAAAACGAAGGCGTCTAAACACCGCAAGGATAAACGAGAAGCCGTACACCAACGGCGACAAGCAGAAATAGAGATGGCGGAGATGGAAAAGCGCGTTCTGAAGGTAACGGAATTCGTGACCGTTAGCGAACTGGCAACCATGATGGATATCCCTCCCACGAGCATCATTTCTGCTTGCATGTCACTGGGCCACTTCGTGGGGATCAACCAGCGGTTAGACGCGGAGATCATCAATATCGTGGCAGAGGAGTTCGGGTTTACTATCGAGTTCGTGAGCGTTGATATTCAAGAAGCCATCGAGGAGGAGGAAGAGGATAAATTGGAAGACATGGAACCTCGTCCCCCCATCGTGACAGTCATGGGACACGTTGACCACGGGAAAACCTCGTTGCTGGACTATATCCGGAAGGCAAACGTGATCGCCGGGGAGGCAGGAGGGATTACCCAGCATATCGGGGCGTATAGTGTCATGCTCGGCGACGGGCGCACCGTGACATTCCTCGATACTCCCGGTCACGAGGCATTCACGGCCATGCGTGCCCGCGGCGCCCAGGTTACCGATATTGCCATCATCATCGTGTCGGCTGACGACCACGTGATGCCCCAGACCGTGGAGGCCATTAATCATGCCAGCGCGGCCGGCGTGCCGATCGTCTTCGCGATAAACAAAATCGACAGGCCGGGGGCTAACCCGGAAAAGATAAAGGAAGAACTCGCCGGGATGAACTACCTGGTAGAGGACTGGGGAGGGAAATACCAGTCTCAAGAGATCTCCGCCAAACAGGGTCTGAATATCGAGGAGTTGCTCGAAAAAGTATTACTCGAGGCCGGGATGCTGGAACTGAAAGCCAATCCTCACAAAAAGGCGATCGGGTCGACCATTGAATCTTCTCTTGACAAGGGACGCGGGTACGTGGCCACGGTGTTGGTACAAAACGGAACGCTCCGGGTGGGCGACGTGGTGCTCGCCGGGCAATATTTTGGTCACGTGAAAGCGATGTTCAATGAACGCGGACAGAAATTAGAGGAAGCCGGGCCATCGACACCCGTGTTGATCCTCGGTTTGGACGGTGCGCCGCAAGCGGGTGACAAGTTTAACGTGATGGACAACGAAAAGGAGGCGCGTGCCTTGGCCAATAAACGCAAGCAATTGCAACGCGAGCAAGGATTACGCACCCAGAAACACATCACGCTGGACGAGATCGGCCGCCGGATCGCCATCGGCAACTTCCAGGAGCTAAACGTCATCGTGAAAGGAGACGTGGACGGTTCTATCGAGGCGCTCTCCGACTCGCTGATCAAGCTCTCCACCCCGGAAATACAGGTAAACGTGATCCACAAGGCCGTGGGGCAGATCTCCGAGGGAGACGTCATGTTAGCTGCCGCCTCCAACGCCATCATTATTGGTTTCCAGGTGCGTCCTTCATTAGGAGCGCGCAAGTTAGCCGAAAAGGAACAGATCGACATCCGCCTCTACTCGATCATCTACACCGCCATCGAGGAGATCAAATCCGCGATGGAGGGAATGCTCTCGCCGGAAATAAAGGAAGAGATTACCTCCACGGTAGAGGTAATGGAGACCTTCAAGATATCGAAAGTGGGCACGGTTGCCGGATGTATCGTTCGAGACGGCAAGATCACCCGGTCGACCAAGGCGCGGGTTATCCGAGACGGCATCGTGATCTATTCTGGCGAATTAGGATCGTTGAAGCGTTTCAAGGACGACGTGAAGGAGGTCTCGAAAGGATTCGAGTGTGGGTTGAATATACAAAATTTCAATGATATACAACAGGGAGATCTTATTGAATCGTTTGAAGAGGTAGCGATCAAAAAAACATTGTAGATTTTTTAACCTATTCATAACACATTCATGGCCGGTTATTTCCGAGTTTTGCGAAAGAAATCAACTAAGTAGAAACCCCTTAAAATGATTGAAATATGAAAAGAATACTCATATTCACGGTCTTATTGACCATGATGGCTGGCGCTGCTACCGCTCAAATATTAAAGCCGGTAAAATGGACGATCTCCGTAAAGAAAGTGAGTGAAGGAGTATACGACGTGCTATGCAAGGCCACAATCGACGCGACCTGGCACTTGTATGACACGAAACTTCCTGAAGGAGGTCCGCTTCCCACCACGTTTCATGTCGACACGGATGAAACCGACGGCGTCGAGTTGGTAGACGAGTTCAAGGCAACGACAAAACCACGTATAGAGAAAAGCGAAGCCTTTAATATGGAGTTGGCTTATTTCGCGAACACGGCAACGCTCGTGCAACGGGTAAAACTGACCAAGGAAAAAGCAAAATTAGTGGGATACGTGGAATTCATGGCATGCAATAATGGACAATGCATACCGCCCGCGGAAGAAGAATTCGAGTTTGAACTAACGAAATAAAAAGGCCGTCGGGAAGACCGGCGGCTTCATTTTAAACCATAATACCATGAAATTAGCAGTTATAGCGCATGACGGGAAAAAGGCAGAAATGGTCGCCTTCTTGAACAAACACTTGCACTTTTTGCACTCCGCCAACATTAAAATTATCGCTACCGGCACAACCGGCAAACACGTGCAAGCCGCCGGCCTGCAAGCAGAATGTTTGTTGTCCGGACCGTTGGGTGGGGACGCGGAGATCGCCGCGCAAGTCGCCGAGGGCAAGGTACAAATGGTCTTCTTCTTTCGCGACCCGTTAGACAGGCATCCCCACGAGCCGGACGTGCAAATGCTCATGCGCGTGTGTGACGTTCACAACGTCCCGCTGGCCACCAACCCGGCGTCCGCGGAGTTCATGCTCCTCGGGTACGAAAACAAAAACTGTTGATCAGGTAACAGAAAACAACAAAGAGACATGAAAAAAGGACATGGCATATTCGCTTTATTAGGGATAACATACGCGTGCATGTTATTCCTGTCTGCCATGCCCCATCATCATCACGGTTACGTCAGCTGTTTTGATCCCTCGCACTGCGCGTCGGAGGAAACGCGCGCGGGGTACGATCACGATCACCCGGCGCCTTCCAGTGAAAATGATTGCCTCGCGAACTTCTTCGCCGAGGTAACGCTTGTTCGTCAACAACTCGACGAACTCCCGACTTTTATCCCCCTGCACTTTACCCTCCCTTTAAACGCGAACCATTTCGTCGCGTCGCGCGTCAAAGAAGCCCCCGTCCCTCCTTACAGGGAGCGGCTTCACGCGCACCTTTCCACGCGTGTCCATGCCGGACGCTCCCCTCCTTTCTGCTAAATTGATCATGGACGATACCTCGTCGTCCACGGGGAATTACACATTATGATTTCTCTTGTTTTATCGCGAGCTTAATCCGGGTCAATCCCCGCCAGCCAAACGGAAATAAAAACAATAATCGCCAGAGTATTGATACTATTGGCGGGACTTCCATCTGCTGGCTTTTATCCCGGGGTTTGGTCACGAAATATTCTCATCAGATCGAGATCGCGTTGTTTTATTATTCATTCCATTTAAAATCAATATAGCATGAAAGTCCACGTATTATTTTACTCGCTCATCGCGAGCCTCGCGTTCACGGGATGCGGAGATAACGAACCCACGCGAAAAGAAGTAGAAAAAGAAGAAGAAAATCACGCTCACGGCGACGTCATTTCGTTCACCCACGAGCAAGCGGCCAACATCTCGTTTGCCGTGCAAGAAATACAACCCACCACCTTCCACCAGGTAATCAAGACGAGCGGTCAAATCCTGCCGGCCACCGGTGAAGAAGCCATTGTCGCGGCCACCAGCCACGGGATCATCTCGTTCTCCTCGAACCTTTCCGAGGGGAAAACC
>JAITJA010000042.1 GCA_031279175.1 Odoribacteraceae bacterium | reverse complement strand
CGCTCCCGAGCAGCTCTGGGGCATTGACGTGAATAACCTGGTGACGGTCTCGGAGAGTTATTTCCTGACGACGGCCGGGAGCAATGTCTTCTCGATCACGAGAAATTCGCTGATGAGCTATTACGAGAATATCACGGATGATTACCGTTACCTCTATCTCTTCACCGCCGGCACGGGGGCGAACAGCGATTCCCGTTACATTGCCAAGTACAACGCCTCGTCGAGCGACGAGGTCTATTATTCCAACAAAATGGCCATGATCAAGATCGCGGAGATGCATTTTATCCTCGCCGAGGCCCTCCAGCGCGAGGGCGGGGATTACCTGTCTGCACTGAACGCCACGCGGGAGGCCAGGGGCGTTACCCCGCTGACCTCCGTGACCGATTTCGAGTCGACGCTCACCTCCGAGTTCCGGAAGGAGTTCATCGGGGAGGGGCAACTCTTCTTCTATTACAAGCGGAAGAACATGGAAAATATTCTCAACACCGATATTAATCCGGTGGAGGTCAAGGGATACATCTTCCCCATCCCCCAGTCGGAAAAAGAAGCGGCAGAGAGGGAAGATAACCGTTAAACGAAGACTATCATGATTAAAATGAAATGGATCACGCGCGTCGCTCTCTCGTGGATTGCCGCGTGCGGGTGTGCCGAAAACGAAAAGTTTTTTTACGACTCTACCTCGTCGGCATTAAACATCTGGCTGGGGCGCGAAGCTGTCGTCTCGGACAGCATCACCTACAATTTCGCTTACCAGAAGGAGTTCGATTCCATCACCTTTTACGTCCGCCTGACCGGTATCCCGGGGGATGTCGACCGCGCTTTCTCGCTCGTGCCCACCGGGGGCGACTCGTCGCGGGTGCATTACCAGACGCGGGAGTATATCCTCCGCGCGGGCGAGTACCAGGCCTCGTTCCCCATCTACATCTCCAAGCCGGAGGGATACTCCGAGTTCAAGGAGAAAAGCGGGCACGTCGTTTTCAAGGTCAAGGAAAATCCTTTCTTCAAGGAGGGCGCCGAGGAGACCAGCCGTCTCTACATTGTCTTCAAGAATAACGTCGGAAAGCCCGAAAACTGGGACTCCGCCACCTACCCCTACCGCCCGCTCTCGACTTACTTCGGGACGTATAGCGACACGAAGTACTCGTTTATCATCCAGGTCACGGGGAAGTCTAATTTCAAGATCTATTATACCCTCGTGCAGAACCCGCAGCTGGCCGAGGACGAGATCACGACCCTCGAGGCCACCAACATGAAGAACATGTGCAAAATTGCTCTCCTGGAATATAACGCCGCTCACGGGGACCTCGTCGACGAGAACGGGGAAAAGGTTGTCTTCCCATGAATCATTTAAACGGAACACGCATGAGAAAAATAATACAAGCCGCCATCCTCGCCTTTGCCATCGCCACCGTCGCGTGCCACGAGGATCAGGGAAATTACGATTACATCTCCCTCGAGGAGATCGAGATCGACACCGCCGGGATGGAAATCCTCTCCGCCTACTCGATCTACCGGTACGATACATTACGCCTCGCGCCAGTCGTCTACCTTGACGGCAAACGCGTGGAAACAGACCCGCTGCTCGAGCAAAAAATCGACTATCATTGGTCTATATACAAGGCAACAACCGCCGCAGGCGTCACCTCCGTCGTCGACACGATCGGGAAAAACGCCATGCTCGACGCCATCATCACGCAGCCCGCCGGCACGTGGATTATCCTTTTTACCGTCACGCTTAAGGACACCGGCATCAAGGCCTTCATGAAGTTCAGCCTCCAAATCGACGAAATCGTCTCCGACGGCTGGATGGTGCTCTACGAGAGGGAGGGGGACACCGACGTCGGGCTTATCGTCAACGACCGCGTCAAAAAGGGAGTCATCCAGGAGAGGCTGCTCCTGGACATCTACTCCGCCTCCAACGAAGGGCAAAGGTTACCCGGAAAACCGGTATCTATCATTCATTCCATCGCACCGTTGTCGTCCGGTGAGGTGTTAGTCGCCTCAGAGAGAGACCTGGTCGCGGTGGAAAAAACATCCTTCGGCCGCTATTACGACATGGAAAGGCTTTTCTGGATGCCACCCGCCACCCGGGCTCTCTCTTATGTCGGCGGGAACTACACCCGGCGGGAGGTCGTCATCAACAACAATAGAATCCATTACGTGAACTACATGTCCTCGGGACTTTTCCGCGTCGACGCCTTCGGATCGGCTTGCCTCGGCGAGTACGGGCAGCTTGCCCCGTGGCTATCGAGCTTTTATTCTGCATCCTTCGAGGCCATCGCCTACGACCAGACAAATAAACGGTTCCTCTGCGTCACCGCCGCCGGCGTTTCCGTCGATACCCTCAACTCCAAGGACAAAACCGCCTTCGACGTCAACAACGTGGGCATGGAAATGGTGCTCTCGGACTACGGGCGATCCAATTACGAGTTCACGCTCGCGAGGAACGGGAGCGAGTACGCGCTGCTCGTCTCCAACTTCTACACCACGAACATCAATTCCGACAAGATCGCCATCGCCAAGTACGACATGAGTGACTGCCCCGGAATCGCCGCCGTCTCCTCAATCGCCCCCGGGGGCCTCGGCGAGTTTATATACTACGCTTCCGGGCAGAATCTCCACGTGTTCAAGTACAACGTCACCGGTAGCGACAGGGTGCAAGTCGCGTGGTCCGCGCCCGCCGGGGAAACCATCACCTGCGCCCGCCTCCAGAGATCATACTATCCCACCTTCGCGCTTGCCGGATTCCTCATCAACAATTACGCCGTCATCTACATCGCCACGTGGAACGAAACCATCCAATCCGGGAGCGTTTACCAAATGGTCGTCGACCCCTCTAACGCCGTCATCGACAATACCTCCCGCAGGGAATACACCGGCTTCGGGAAGGTCAAGGAGATGTCATGGAAATGGACACTATAAACAAAAAATAGCATGAAAACATCAATCTTTTTAACCCTCGTCGCGTGCATGGCCCCCGTTGCCATCGCCGCGCAGGAACGGGGCGTGCGTTTCGAGGAAAATCCATCATGGGTGGAGGTGCTCGCCAAGGCGCGGGCCGACGGGAAATATATCTTCATGGACTGCTACGCCGTCTGGTGTGGCCCGTGCAAAACCCTCGACAAAGAAGTCTTCTCGAAAAATGACGTCGGGGATATTTATAATGAACGATTTATCAACGTCAAGTACGACATGGAAAAGGGTGAGGGAGCCCGACTGAAGGAAAAATACGGCGTCTCCGCTTATCCCACGCTGCTCTTTATCGACGCGAAAAACGAGGAGGTGGTACACCGGACCATCGGCGCGCGTGACGTGAAACATTTCCTCGAACAAGCAGACGTCGCCGGGAACGCGAGCAATAACTTGCAGGGAGCAAGGAAACAATACGAGGAAAACGAGGGAAGTCTCGAAAGCCTGGAAAAATATCTCGAGGCCCTCGCGCCCGCCGGGATGAGGGGGGAACAGGAGCGCGTCACCGCCACGTATCTCGAGAAGCTCCCCGACGAGAAGTGGCTCGACGAGAAGCACTGGCAACTACTCGAGCGGTACCTCCGCGACCCGCTTTCAGCTCCCTTGCAGCGGGTTTTTGACCGACGACAGTTTTTCGCGCGGGCGCTCGGCGCTGATCGCGTGGACAAAAAGCTCTCCTCGTCGTTGCAAGCCGCCTCCCTCGCCTTTCTCGACAGGAAGGAGGATGCCGACGAGCGCTTCGACGAGGCGCGTTACGAGGCACTCCTGCATCTTGTCTTGTCCGTCGAGGACGCGATCGCTCCCGCCTGTGCCGTGCAGCTCCTTGCCGCCGGTAGCGCCCACCGCCGCGATTTCCCCGGCATGATCTCCGCCGTGCGCGACGCCTTGAAATATAACATGGTACAAGGAAAGCTCCGCCCCGTTTTTTGCATGACTTACCTGATCAAGCTCCTCAAGTGCACCGATAACGCTGTCTTGAAAGAGGGCGCGGCGCTCGCCGACGAGATCATCGCCATCACCGGGGAGGATTACACGCGCGCCTCGTATCACGAGATCAAGGCCATGATCCTGGAAGCGGCAGGGGATACCGACGGCGCGCGAGAGGCCCGCGAAAAGGGTCACGCCCACATGCGTTCTCCCGCGCGAGTGACGCGCTAAGACGGGTAACGGTCACTAAACGACAGCTATCCCCCGCGGTTTACCCTGTAACGCGCAGTAAACGACTTCTAACCCCCGCGTTTTAACCTGTAACGCGCGTGTTCTAACTTCTAAAACATACTCTCTAACCTGTAAACTAAACTATCTAACCTGTAAAACATACTCCCCGGCGTCGAGGCAATCGTTTCGGCGCCGGCTTTTTTTTCCCTCGCGCGCTAAACGGGTCTTTTCCCTTCCTCCCCCCGCGATATCTCCTCCACCCACGAAATATTTGAGCTCAAATAAAAAATATTTGAGTTCAAATAAAAAATATTTGAGCTCAAATAAAAAGTATTTGAGCTCAAACAAAAAATATTTGAGTTCAAATAAAAAGTATTTGAGCTCAAACA
>JAITJA010000014.1 GCA_031279175.1 Odoribacteraceae bacterium | reverse complement strand
TGGAGCCGCTCTCGGAGATGGCGTAGTAGACGGACACGTCCTCCTGCTTCGCGCCGGCAGGGTAGACGGCGGTGGTATTGTAGTTGCTCGCGGTGGCTTCCGGCGCGACATGCCCCCTGTCGTGATAGTTATACAACCGGGCGCTGGTCAGGACGAAGTCCACGCCGTTGGTTACCGACACGTCGACGCGGGCAACGGCCCGGGTGAGCTGCACGTCGGGCGTGATGACGCTGCTACTCCCGTCGATCGTCACGGGATTGACGTACCCCCACATCGGGAAGTTCGTCTTCCCCATCTTGTCGCCGGTAGGGAGGGAGCTCTCGAGGCCGTTCAGGACGTTAGCGCGGGAAATGCCTCCCGTGACAATGGTCGCGATAGGCAAGGATAGCGCCGCGATCTCCGCCCGCGCGTTGGCGAGCACGACGATGTTGTACGGGCCACCGATGGGCAACCGGACCTCGAATTTCTTCGTGGCGAGGGGATCGGGGGCGACCGCGGGGACGGTAGTTTGGTCCTCGATCTTCGTCCCGTGGGCGCGGTAGAGGAAGGGCATGGACGCGCCACCCTCGTCAAAGAGCAGCACGTCTATCGTGCTGATCGCGTTCTCGGTTGCCGTGCCGTCTATGGAGGTGGCGGGGGCGCGGGTGGCGCGGGTGGCGGGCGTCGTCAGCGAGAGGGTGACGAGCGCGGTGCTGTCGCTAGCATGAATATTACGGCTACCGTTTAAATCCCGGACGCAGGAGACGAAAGAAAATATTGTTGTTGCCAATAACGCGATCGTGACGCGATGTATAGTATTTCTGCCTTTCATAATCTATTTTTGCTGGTTGATACTTCATGTTTTGTGTTTCGCGAATATACGTGTCAACTTGTATTAAAAGCAAGGGGAGCACCACTTTTTTTTGACGGTTTTCCCCGGCGCCCCGTTTTTTTTCCCAAGCATGTAGAAAGCCCCGGGGGGGGAACGGCAGGGGGGGAACGGCAGGGGAGACGCGAGCGCCCCCGGAAAAACGACGCCCGTCGCGGTGTATCCGGATAATTTCTTCTACTTTTGCCCGAAATACAGTATGATCATGACAAAACATCTCGCACGAATGATATTAAAGTTGTGTGGCTGGCGGCTACAAGGGCCACCCCCCGCGGATAAGAAAGCAGTAGTGATCTCGGCGCCCCACACCTCTATCCTCGATTTCGTCTTTGGCAAGCTGGCCTTCATGAGCGTCGGCGTGCCGAGCTATATCCTGGTAAAGAAAGAATTTTTCTTCTTCCCCCTCGGCCTGCTCCTGCGCTCGGCGCGCGTGATCCCCGTCGACCGCGGCAATCGAGAGAATAACCTGGTGAGCCGGCTGGTCGAAGAATTCAACAAGCGCGACACGATGTATATCACGATCACCCCGGAAGGCAGCCGCAAGAAACGGAAACGCTGGAAGAAAGGCTTCCTGCTGGTGGCGCGCGCCGCCGGCGTTCCGGTGTACCTCGGGCGCGTCGACTACAAGGGGAAATATTGCACGTTCGGTACGCGGTTCAACCCCTCTGACGACCCTGACGAAGACTTGCGCTATATCATGTCGACGTACCGGGACGCGCACCCGCGTCACCCCGAGAACTTTTCATGTGGAGAATAAACCAAAATAGCAGAAACAATGAAAACAATCACCCTGTTACTCGTGTTGGGTCTCCTGGGAGCGACCACGGTCGCCCGGGGATTCGACTTTGGCGTTCGCGTTGGCTGGAACAACGCGAAGATAAACGTCAAGGACCTCCAGATGAAGTCGCACGGCGGCTTCATGGCCGGCGCTTTCGCACGCTTCGACCTGGCCTCCCTCTACCTGGAACCCGCCCTGGAATTCTCGCGTAAGAAATGCGAGGCCTCCAAATCCCCCGTCAAGGAGATACTGGGCTACTCCTCTGTAGATATCCCGCTGATGCTCGGGCTTTATATCATCAATGCCAAGTTCATCAAGATACGCGGGTTCGTCGGCCCGGAAGTCTCGATCCTGACCAATAAACTCACCCTGGACAAGATCGAGTCCGACCTGCAATCTCACCGCGCCATCTGGAACGGGAGAGCCGGCGCCGGCGTCGACGCGGGTAACTTCTGCCTGGACCTCAACTACGGCTTCGCCCTGAAAGATATAGGCGGAGACGCGAAGAAAGCGCGTAGCTTCACGCTAACCCTCGGCTTCAAGATACTTTAATATAATGCGCGCGCCGGTAGATAAGCTCCTCGTGGCCCTGGTACAGGCAGACCTGGAATGGGAAGCGGTCCGCGGCAACCTCGCGCGCTTCGATAAACGCCTGGAACAAGCCGCCGGGGCGGACATGATCGTGCTGCCCGAGATGTTCGCCTCCGGCTTCACGATGAGAGGAAAAGAAGAGGTGGCCTCCCACCACGAGGAGATCATCGCGTGGATGCAAGCGCGGGCAGCGAAACACGCGGCACTACTCGTCGGGTCGACCGTCTACAAGGCGGCCGACCTTTTTTATAACCGGCTGGTCGCGGCCTTCCCCGACGGAGAGACGCGGCACTACGATAAACGCCACCGCTTCGCGATGGGAGGAGAAGAAGAACACTTCGCCGCCGGGAAAGAACAAGTCACCCTGCTGTACAAGGGAATCAAGATAGCCCCGTTCATCTGCTACGACCTGCGATTCCCGGTGTGGAGCCGGAACGCGACAGGATATGACGTGGCCGTCTACACGGCTAACTGGCCGGAAAGCCGCCGGGAAGCATGGCAAATACTCCTCAAGGCCCGCGCGATCGAGAACCAGGCACACGTGATCGGCGTGAACCGCGTGGGAGTAGACGGGAACGGGACGCGGCACGCCGGTGACTCCGCGGTCATCTCGCCCAAAGGGAAACGACTGGGAGGCGTCCCGCCAATGGTCGACGCGGTAAGGCTGGTCGAGATGGACCTGCTCGCCGCGCGGGAGTTCCGGGAACGATTCCCGGTGCTGCGAGACAAGGATAACTTTCAAGTAGAACTGTAAAATAAATCACCATGAAAAAAACGACAATCGTGTTATTAATCTTGATGAACGTGACATTACAAGCACAAGAGAAATTACTCGCGCTGGAAGAAGCCGTCCTCGGGTATCACCTGCGCCCCGCGACAAGATATATCGCCTGGCAAGGAAATCATGACGCCTTTACTTATATCGATGGCGAAACCCTGGTGGCAGAAAATGCCGCCACGGGCGAGAAACAAGAACTGTTGACCCTGGCGCGGGTAAACGAGTTGCTCGGCGCGCGACTGCGCGGGTTCCCGGAATTCTTCTGGCTGGACGATAACACGCTGCGCCTCCGACACCAGGGGAAGGAGTACCGCGTGGACGCGACAACTAAACAATTGCAAGCAACGATCAGCTTCCCACGCGGCGCGACAAATATTACCTATTCTTACCCGGGAAAACGATACGCCTACACGCTCGGAAATAACCTCTATTGCATGGACGAGGAGGGGAATAGCTTCCCCGTCACGACCGACCAGGACAAGAATATCGTCAACGGACAAACAGTAAGCCGCAGCGAGTTCGGTATCAACGGGGGCATATTCTGGTCGCCAGACGGGAAACGCCTCGCCTTCTATAGGAAAGACGAGAGCCGCGTCGGGATATTCCCGCTCCTCGATATCACGACGCGCACGGGGAAAGCTAACGAGATCAAGTACCCGATGGCCGGCATGGATTCCGAACATGTCAGCATCGGAATACACGACGTGGAGTCGCGACAAACGTGCTTCCTGGACGCGAACGACTTCGGGAGGGAACAGTACCTGACTAACGTGACCTGGTCGCCGCGCGCTGACCTCCTCTATGTCCAGCTTCTTAACCGGGGACAAGACCACCTGCGATTGAATAGCTATGACGCTACCACGGGGAAACAACGAGTTTCCCTGTTCGATGAACACGCCAAGACGTATATCGAACCACAAGATCCCTTGCATTTCGTCGACGAACGCGGCGAGCGATTTATCTTCACGACGAATAACCGGGACGGCTTTCTTAATCTCTACCTGCACGACGCGAGCGGGAAACTGGTCAAACGACTAACACCCGTGGCGGCTGACGTCAAGCTCGTCGCGACCGATAAGGCAGGGAGATACCTTTATTATCTCTCCGCCGAGGTGAGTCCCGTGGAGGAACACCTCTTCCGCCTCGACATGAAAACCGGGAAACGTACCCGGCTCACGAACGACACGGGATGGCACTCCGTGCAACTTAACAAGGCCTGCACGCGCTTTATCGATAATTATAGCAACATGAACACGCCGCGCGTTATCGAACTCGTCGCTACCAACGGCAAGGAGAAACGACGGCTGCTGGAAGTGCCTAACCCGCTCGAGGGGTACGCGCCTGTCGACGTGACGCTCGGGACAATCAAGGCCGACGACGGCGCGGATCTCTACTATCGACTCGTGAAGCCCGCGCACTTCGATCCCTCCCGCGTCTATCCCGTCCTCCATTACGTCTACGGCGGACCGCACGCGCAACTCGTGAGGAATAACTGGAAGGCTTCCCTGTCGTTATGGGAGATGTACATGGCACAACGCGGGTATGTCGTCTTTATCATGGATAATCACGGCACGCCCAACCG
This sequence comes from Odoribacteraceae bacterium, assembly GCA_031279175.1. GTDB lineage: Bacteria > Bacteroidota > Bacteroidia > Bacteroidales > Marinifilaceae > JAIRKS01. The sequence continues at coordinate 6,193 of JAITJA010000014.1, read as the reverse complement.
GGGGAAGGCTTTCGAGGAGATCATCCACCGCCGTTGCGGGCAACAGGAGATGGCCGACCAGGTGAAGGGTATCGAGTTCCTGAAGTCGCACCCCTGGGTGGACGCTAACCGGATCGGCCTGCACGGGTGGAGCTACGGGGGCTTCATGACGATCTCGCTGATCACGAATCACCCCGATACTTATAAGGTGGCCGTCGCCGGCGGTCCCGTGATCGACTGGAAATGGTACGAGGTCATGTACGGCGAACGGTACATGGACACGCCGGAAGAGAACCCCGACGGCTACGCGCTGACGAGCCTCATCCCGATGGCAAAGAACTTGAAAGGAAAATTGTTGATATGCCAGGGGCTCGTTGACCCCGTCGTCGTCATGGAGCATAGCCTGAGTTTCCTCAACGCCTGCATAGAGAATAACGTGCAGGTCGATTACTTCCCGTATCCCCGCGCCGAACACAATGTCGCCGGCCGCGATCGCGTCCACCTGATGCGGAAGGTCACGGATTACCTCGACGCTGTCTTGAAGCCGGGACAATATTAACGCGCTGAAAACACGAGAACAATAAAGGGAAGGCCGGATGACGGCACGCGCCTTTTCCCCGCCTTCCCCGTGAATAATCATCGGGAAACGTTTGTGAATAAGAAAACAATCCCTACCTTTGCCGGGCAAATAAAAATTAACAATCCTACCGGGGTACGACAAGAGGAATAAATCCCACCCCGCGGTTTAAACTTAAAAGTGACATTAAAATGTATGCTATTGTAGAAATTGCAGGACAGCAATTCAAGGTGGAGAAAGACCGGAAAGTCTACGTCCACAGGCTTGACGCGGAAGAAGGCGCTCAAGTAGAGTTCAACAAAGTCTACCTGCTCGACAACGAGAGCGGGGTGAAAGTGGGTACTCCCACGGTAGAAGGCGCGTCTGTATCCGCCAAGGTGTTATCACACCTGAAAGGGGATAAGGTCATCGTCTTCAAGAAAAAGAGAAGAAAAGGGTATACCAAGAAACGGGGACACCGTCAGTACTTGACGCAGATCCAGATCGAGGCCATAAACGGGTAATTTCTAAATTAAAAAGATATGGCACATAAGAAAGGAGTCGGTAGTTCGAAGAACGGACGCGAATCGGAAAGCAAACGATTAGGAGTGAAAATCTACGGCGGGCAATTCGCTAAAGCCGGTAATATCATCGTTCGCCAACGGGGTTCCAAGCATAACCCCGGTGTAAACGTGGGCATGGGCAAGGATCACACCCTGTTCGCGCTGGTCGACGGGATCGTGGTTTTCAAGCGGAAACGGGACGATAAATCGTACGTCTCCATCGAGCAAATCGCCGAGGAAACCATCGCGGAGGTCGGGCAGACCACCGGGGAAGTCGCGCAAACTGCCGCGGAAGAATAGTGAAAAAAAAATCTAAAGACTCCCGGTCCCCAGGTGATCGGGAGTTTTTTTTATCTTTACCCCGCGAACACAACAATAAATTCAATAACACGGCGTATGTTAAGTCTTAAATTCATTCAAGAAAACAAAGAAACGGTTATCCGGAAACTGGCCATCAAGAACTTTGACGCGACCGGGCTCGTGGAGCAAATCACCCGCCTCGACGACGAGCGAAAAAACCTCCAGAAAGAATCAGATGATAAGTCGGCAGAGATGAACGCCCTCTCGAGGCAAATCGGGACACTGCTGAAAGCAGGAAAACAAGAGGAAGCCGGGGAGATGAAAGCCCGCACGACTGATCTTAAAGAGGCGATCGTCGCGCTGGGCGTCAAGCGCGATAACACGCTGGAAGAGCTGAACGAGCTGATCGTCCGCCTTCCCAACCTGCCGCACGATAGCGTTCCACCGGGGAAAGGGGCCGGGGATAACGAGATCGTGAGGGTGAGCGACAATATCCCCCGTCACGAGGAGGGGCAAGTGCCGCACTGGGAGCTGGCCCGGAAGTATGACCTGATCGATTTCGAGCTGGGCGTGAAGATCACCGGCGCCGGCTTCCCCGTCTACAAGGGCGCCGGGGCAAGGTTGCAACGCGCCTTGATCCATTTCTTCCTCGAGGAGAACACCCGGGCAGGATACAAGGAGATCATGCCACCGCTCGTGGTCAACGAGGAGTCCGGCTTCTGCACCGGGAACCTGCCCGACAAGGAGGGCCAAATGTATTACGTGACCGGGGATAAACTTTACCTGATCCCTACCGCGGAAGTGCCCGTGACGAACCTCTACCGGGATGTTGTCCTCGACGCGGACGACCTGCCGGTGAAGAATACCGCCTACACCGCCTGCTTCCGCCGGGAAGCCGGGTCGTACGGGAAGGAAGTACGCGGGTTGAACCGGCTGCACCAGTTCGACAAGGTGGAGATCGTGCAAATCACCCGGCCGGAGCTTTCGCTCGATGCGCTGGAGGAGATGGTACTGCACGTGGAGAGCCTCCTGGTCAAGCTCGAGTTGCCCTACCGCGTCGTGAAGCTCTGCGGTGGCGACATGAGTTTTACCTCCGCCATCACCTACGATTTCGAGGTATACTCCAAGGCACAAGACCGCTGGCTGGAGGTGAGCTCCGTCTCCAACTTCGAGGAGTTCCAGTCCAACCGCCTGAAGTTGCGCTTCAAGAGCAAGAATGACAAGAAGACCACCGTCGCGCACACGCTGAACGGGAGCGCGCTGGCCCTTCCCCGCGTCGTGGCCGCCCTGCTCGAGAACAACCACTCCCCGGAAGGTATCCGCCTCCCCGAAGTGTTGCAGTCATTCATGGGCACGCGCCTGATCAAGTGAATGGAGATCGTGCATAACATCACGTTCCACGTGAACGAGGAGATCGAAAAGGAATGGATCGCGGTAGTCTCGCGCGAGTATATCCCCATCGTGCGGGAAGCTGTCTCGTGTTCCCGCGCGCTTTTCACGCGGGTGAGGGTCGCGGGGGAGGACGATCCTACCTTTTCTCTCCAGCTTTTTTTTAATAACGACGACGATCGCCGGGGGGAACAAATAGGGGAACGGATAGGAGAACGGATAGAGGAAAGCCTCGTCATGCTTTCGCGTCGTTTCCCTGGTGGTTTTCTTTACTTCCGCGTCGCGTTAGAGGAGATAATTCATGAACCCTGACCGCGCGCCATCGGAGAAATGGATCATGGGCATTGACCCCGGGAGCAATCTCATGGGGTACGCCATCATCCGCGTGACGGGAAAAAACGACAAACCGGAATTGATCGTGTCGGGCATCGTGGAGATGAAAAAGCTCGACGACCCCTACCTCAAGTTAAAGCGAGTATTCCAGCGCACGCTCCAGGTAATCGACGAGTATCATCCTGACGAGCTAGCCATCGAATCGCAATTCCACGGGAAAAACATCCAATCCATGCTCAAGCTAGGTCGCGCCCAGGGAGTATCTATTGCCGCCGCGTTACAGCGAGACATCCCGATCTTCGAGTATGCCCCCCGGAAAATAAAAATGAGTATCACCGGCACGGGTAGTGCCTCCAAGGAGCAGATCGCCACGTTGCTGGGCAAACTAATGACCTTACCGCCCACCCTCTCGTCGCTCGACGAGACCGACGCGATCGCCATCGCCTTCTGCCACCACCTGCAACGGGGACTACCCGCCGCGAACGACGCCGCGTGCAAGAACTGGGCTGATTTCATCAAGCAGAATCCCGGCAAAATAGTATAACCGCGGCCTGGCAGTGACCATCGTTCACCTGTCATCCCCTTTCGGGTTCAAAAGATATTCCTCCCCGACGCAACCTTTAACGGCTGTTCGCGTCTTCTCTGCAAAAGTAAATAGCCAAGCAATAAAAACGGAAAACATCTAGAACAGATCAGGCATTAGAATCAAAGTGATTCATTCGTTCAAATTTAGGGTTAGTATGGAGTAGGGCTGCCGCGAAGGTGGCCTTACTTTTTTTTATTGTCTTGTTGGAAGTATATTCGCGGTAAAATCAGCAAACATGAATCAAGGAAACAACAGACGAAAACCGGAATGGCTCAAGATCTCCCTGCCGAAGGGGGAAAACGCCGCGAGCGTCCTAAATGCCGTCCGCGTGAACGGCTTGCACACCATCTGCACGAGCGGGAGATGCCCGAACCGGGGAGAGTGCTGGGGGCGGGGAACGGCCACCTTCATGATTGGCGGGGACACGTGCACGCGCGCCTGTCGCTTTTGCAACGTGAAGCACGGGCGACCGGCGCCGTTAGATCTCTCGGAGCCGGGGCGAGTGGCGCGGTCGGCGCGGGAGCTGGAATTGAGGCATGTCGTGATCACCTCCGTCGACAGGGACGACCTGCCGGATCTCGGCGCGGCGCACTGGGCGCGGGTCATACGGGAAGTGAGGAAGATAAACCCGGGCGTCACGATAGAGGCGCTCGTGCCCGACTTCCAGGGGAGGGAAGAGCTGGTGCGGCAGGTGATCGAGGCGCGACCGGACGTGTGCTCGCACAACCTCGAGACCGTGCGTCGCCTGTCCCCCGCGATCCGGTCGGGGGCAACGCGCGAGAGATCGCTGGCGGTGCTCCGGCAGGTAGCGGCGGCGGGCCTCGTGACCAAGACCGGGATCATGGTCGGGCTGGGAGAGACGCGGGAAGAAGTGCTGGAGACGATGGGCGACGCGCGCGAGGCGGGGTGCGAGGTAATCACGATCGGTCAATACCTGCAACCGTCGGCGCGCAACGTGGCGGTAAAAGAGTACATCTCGCCGGCAATATTCGAGGAATACCGGTTGGCGGGGCTACAGATAGGATTCCGGCACGTGGAGAGCGGGCCGCTGGTCCGGTCGAGTTATCACGCGGAAAAACACGCGAGGTGATGGAAGCGCTGGAATGGATTGACCTGGGGACGATGGCCTACCTCGACGCCTGGGAGCGGCAGCGGGAAACGGCGCGCGAGGTACTGGAACGCCGCGCGGCGAGCCCCTTGCATCGCGTCCTGCTCGTCGAGCACCCGCACGTCTACACGCTGGGAAAGAACGGGAACGAGGCGAACATGCTCGCGCCCGGGGGAGTAACCCTGGTCAGGGTCGACAGGGGCGGGGACGTCACCTACCACGGCCCGGGGCAGCTGGTAGTCTACCCGGTAATCGACCTGGCGAGCACGGGATCGGGCGCGCGGGCATACGTGGAGTGGCTGGAAGAGATCGTCACCCGCGTCATCGCTCGCCACGGGATCACCGGCGAACGCCTGCCAGGAGCGACGGGCGTGTGGGTAGAGCCGTCGGGGAGCCGTCCCCGGAAAATTTGCGCGATCGGCATCAAGTGCTCGCGCGGCGTCACGACGCACGGTTTTGCCTTGAACGTGAACACCGACCTGGACTATTTCAAACGCGTCAACCCGTGTGGTTTCGCGGACAAGGGCGTCACGTCGATAGCGCGGGAGCTGGGGCGCGAGGTCGCGATGGAAAGCGTGAAAGCGGCCGTGCGCGAGGAATTCGAGGAAAGATGGCACTTAATACATGAAAAATGAAGATAGAAATTTGCGCGTATTCATTAGAATCGTGCCTCGCGGCCGCCCGCGTGGGGGCTGACCGCGTGGAGCTCTGCTCGGGGATACTCGAGGGAGGCGCGACCCCTTCGGCGGGGATGGTCGCGATGGCGCGATCCTTGTTATCGATCGGCTTACACGTGATGATCCGCCCGCGCGGGGGAGATTTCCTGTACACCGACATCGAGTTCGAGTTGATGAAGGAAGAGATCCGCTTCGCGCGATCGGCGCGGGCAGATGGCGTGGTCGCAGGGATATTGCTGGCGGACGGGAGCGTGGACGAGGAACGGACGCGGGAGCTGGTCGAGCTGGCCGCGCCGTTACCGCTGACCTTCCATCGCGCCTTCGACATGGCGCGCGACCTGGACGAGGCGCTGGAGGCGGTCATCTCCGCCGGTTGTTCACGCGTGCTGACCTCCGGGGGCCGTGCCGGGGTCGACGAGGGATTACCTGTATTGCAACACCTCGCGCGTCGCTCCGCCGGGCGCGTGGAAATCATGGCTGGTGGCGGGGTAAACGTCGGGAATGTCGTCCAGTTGCGGCGCGCGGGCGTCGACGCCGTACACCTCAGCGGCAAGCGCGCGCGTGATAGCCAGATGATTTTCCGTAATCCCGGGGTATCGATGGGCGGCGTGCCGGGAGTGCCGGAGTACGCGTGTTATTTCTGCGACACGGGGAAGGTCGAGGCAATCATCCGGGCGCTAAATGAATAACGAACGCGATGAA
>JAITJA010000127.1 GCA_031279175.1 Odoribacteraceae bacterium | reverse complement strand
CATCGGGGGCAAGACGTTCCTGCCTAACCCCTACGAATCTTTCTATCTCGGGCATATCCCGTCACCAACCGGGAACTTGCCCGCGGAGCTCGCGCGACGCTGGAAGAATGCCGGGGACGCGTCCGGTATCCCCGGGCTGTACACGAACAGGAACGTGCCTATCACGCTCGAGGATCCCTCCACGGGTAGCACCAATACCGAGGACCGCTACCGGATGTGGGCGCACTCGGACGCTCGCGTCGCCTCAACCTCCACGCTCAAGTGCAAGATGGTGCAGCTCGCGTGGAACGGGAAACCGCGCCTGCTCGAGAATAGCGGGGTCAGGAGTGTCTCCGTCAATGCCTCCGTGAATAATCTCTTCCTGGTCGCGGGAAGAAAGTGGAAAGGAATGGATCCCGCCCTCGGGGGAACACGCGTGGAACCGCGCGCCGTTAATATCGGGATCAATATCGGATTTTAAACAAGAGTTATCATGAAGAAGATGTATATCATTGCCGCTACCCTCCTGCTGGGCGCGTGCAGCAAGTTTCTAGAACCAAAATCTCCCACGGAGGTCACTCCCGCTACCGCGGAGCACCTCGACGAGTTGCTTCTCGGCATCGCTTACCCGAGACCCGACGCGGATTTCCTCGGGTGTCTCCTCGACGCGGTCTCCGACGACGTCAGCGGGGCAGGATATCACAAGGGAGGGAACTCGGAAGGTACAGGGTTTTACGATAAGCCTATCGTGCGGGCCGTGAAGATCGCTTACACGTGGCAACCGGATTACTCGCGCCTGATTCAACTCGCCGGGGGAACGAGCTATGACATGTATTCCCCCGTCTATCGCTTCCTCACCGGGGCTAACGCCGTCATCGATCACGTCGCGACCGTCGCGGGGTCTGTCGAGGAGAAGAATCTCCTCCTCGCGCAAGCACTTACCCTCAGGGGATATTATTACCTGCACCTCGTCAATATCTTCGGCGTGCCCTATAACGTTGACCCGGACGGGCCAGGCGTGCCGCTTAAACTTACCGCCGCCGTCGAGCAACGCCTCATGACGCGGAATTCCGTACGCGAGGTGTATGACCGCGTCGTTACCGATCTCCGGGAGGCCGAGCGGCTCTTTGCCACGCTCCCCGCCGAGAAACAGTTCCGGAAGAATTATCGCGTCAATATTCTCGTCGCGCGCCACCTCCTCGCCCGCGCCTATCTCTACATGGAACGCTGGAAAGAGGCGGAAGAGGTTGCCTCGTCCATCATCAGTTATCCCGGCGTCGCGCTCGTCAATCTCGAGGATCTCGTCAACGCGGGGTATACCAATGTCCGCGCGAGCGCCTCGAACGACACGAGGAAGTATTATAACTTTATCTCGCACGATAACCCGGAATGTTACTGGTTGTTCGGGAGCTCTACCGGGGCGTGCCTCTATACCCAAAACATCATCGCCAGGGCTACCGGCACTAACGCGACTAACTGCGCTTATCTCTTGCAGGCCTCCGCCCCGCTCGTCAATAGCTTCGAGAACGGGGACGCCCGCAAGTTGCTTTATCTCGCGAGCGACGTGTACGCCACCACCGCCATCAATCTCACCGGGTACGGGGCCATCGGGAAGTATCCCATGCTCCTCGGCGACCGCAATAACCTGATCCCCGCCTCCGGGTCTCGCGTCTTCGGGCAAGCACTACGCCTCGCCGAGGCTTACATCACCCGCGCCGAGGCTCGCGCCATGCTCTACAAGCAGGGGGACGCCTCCGCGGCTACCGGCGCTATCGATGACCTCAACGCTATCCGGTCAAAACGATTCCTCGCCGCGAGCTATGTCCCGCTCTCGCTTGCCGACTTCTCTACCGCCGACGCGCTCGTCGATAAGACCAGGGAGGAACGACGGAAGGAACTCTGCTTCGAGGGCCTGCGCTGGTTCGACCAGAGACGACAAGGCATGAAACGCGTCGAGCACCGCTGGTATACCGGCCCGGAAACGACTACCGCCTCCGTCGTCAGTTACGAGACGTATGTCCTCGAGGATAACGACCCCGGCTTCACGTTCCCGCTCCCGCGGGAGGTCATGGAGCAAAATACCGCCCTCGAGCAGCTCCCCAATCTCGCCGCGGAAAGATTACCGGCAACAATAACCCCGTGAAAGAACTTATAAAACAGAGACCATGAAAGCATTTTTTACCCGCGCGTTTCTCCCGCTTCTCGTCGGGACGATCGCCTGGAATTGTACAAGCGAACCGGCTATCATTCCCGAAGGTCCCGGCGACCTCCTCTCGTCTATTCCTTTCCCGCAGGGCGACGACCCCTGGGATAAGGTCTTCAAGCAAATCCACGAGCAGCACGACGTGAAGATCTTCTACAAGGATTTCTCCGACAAGGACTGGAACCGGACGTGGACTAACGCTACCGGCGCGCCTCTCTCCGGCGAACGCTTCGAAACCCCGGAGGAGTTGAACGAGGTCGCAGCGTATGTCAAGAAGTATATCTTTGACTTTATCGACCCTAACTTGCTCCGCGGCGTTTTCCGTCCCCACGTCTATCTCATCAAGAACATGAAGCTCGGCGAACTGCCTTATTCGCTCGTCATCGGCATGAACAGTTGGGTGTTTAGCCCGCCGACAGGGGGGGCTACCGATTATTCCACCGGGGTGTACGCGTCCAAGATACAGGTGCTCTCCGAGATCCTCTACCAGGCCGTCATCAACGAGATGATCACGCTCCCGGACGCCTTCCGCGAGGGGGTCGATTATCAAACGGCAACCGTCGGGTACTCGCGGGCCGCTACCGATAACAACTGGAATAATCTATGGTGTCGACGCGGCTTTCTTAGCGATGTCACTGATGTCGGCCTCCCGTTTTTCCCGGACCAGTACGCGACCATGAATGTCACGATCCAGAATCTACAGGCTCATCCCGAGGACGAGTTCCTCGCGTTCGTGCATTATATTCTTATTCTCCGCGACCGCGACCGGTATTTTGCCAGTGGCTGTCGTTTCGAGAATTCCCCGCTCTTGCAGAGGCGTTTTAACATCCTCGAGGAGCACCTTAAAACGGTTTACGGTATCGATCTCGCCGCCTACCAGACTATGGCCTACGAAGGTTATTCCGGCTCCGAGTGGGACAGCGATAGATGTGTCCCCCGCATACCATAATCTATTGAAGGGGAGGGACGGCAAGAGGGACGCCAGGAGGGACGGCAAGAGGGACGGCGCGAGGACCTCGTCACCGTCCCTTCGCGTGGCGTCGTTTTTTTCCCCGCGCTCGAGGTGGATTAAACTTTTTGATTACCTTTGCCCCGCATTCTCGGGGTGTAGCTCAGCCCGGTAGAGTACGCGTCTGGGGGGCGTGTGGTCGCAGGTTCAAATCCTGTCACCCCGACTATCGAGAATCAAGGGATCAGGCAAATGCCTGATCCCTTTTCTTGTCCTTGCCGTGGCAAGAGGTATCTTGAGATAAACCGGGAAGGGGAAATAATCCCCCCGCGACGCGATAGAATCATCTACAGGCTACACGAGCCGGGGAAAGATTTACTATCCGCGCCCTGGTTACTTTCCGGTAAGAATAGACATTAATCAGCGGCGCGTTCGCGCGGTGGTCGCGGGGAAGTAGCTCCCGGTCCTTGTAACGCCTTCCATTTATCTGGTATGGAAAGGCGGAACCCGGAATATTTCAGCGGGATCACGTCGGGCAGGATCGCCCTCCTGAACTTGGGTTCATACCTGCTTAACATTACCGGTTTATTATTTCCTATTGTCGCGAGATTGCTCGAATGCTGGTTGGGAGGGAAATACACGAACACCTTACACCTGGCCTCCATCGCGAGTTCTATCGCGGGGATCATGTCGCTATCAGCGGACACGACAATAGCAATATCATTATTGCCGGAACAAGCGTCAAAAACTACCTGCGTGGCTATCCTGACATCGGTTTCTTTTTCCTCGTACGTGTGAATAACGCGCTTGCAATTGAAACACATGATCCCTTTCTTCTGGTATTTCCCAAGAAAAAGCTTGAATTTCGGGTTTTCCCTGTTCGCCTGAAAGAAAGAATCTTGCCTCTTTGCTTTCCCCTCGTCGGTCGGTCTTGCCGAAAAATACTTCACCGCTACCAGCTCCTGGTCGGGGCGCGTAAACTGCTCGAACAGCTTGACAATGTCTATCCAGTAATATTTCTTCCATCGCCCGACGCGCAACCCGTAATAGAAATTAAACCCGTCCACGTAGACGATAACACGTTGTTTCTTATGCTCAAGATTCATAAAATCGACTAAAATTAAACCCCTCGCGAGGCGAGGGGTGGGCCCTGGCATTTCCCATCCAGGGGGGATACTTTCACGCGAAAGTATTACAAGCAGTCAAAACAGCAATAGGCGCGCGTGGTTTTACCATCGCTTTTAAAGATTATTCGAGATTGTTCAGGGAATAATATAGAATCCAGGAAACTTGAAAAGGCAATCGCGTCAAGAAAGAGCCCCCCGTCCATCCCCCCGTCCC
>JAITJA010000189.1 GCA_031279175.1 Odoribacteraceae bacterium | reverse complement strand
ATAACTTGTTTTTTCAGGCCATTGTCACCGCGACAATGGACCCGCGAAAACTTTTCAGGCCATTGTCACCGCGACAACGGGCCCGCGAGAACTTTTCAGTGCATTGTCACCGCGCGCGACGGTGGTGGCGGGGGAAGCCAGGGGAGCGCCGTTGTTCCCCCGCGACCTTGCCGCGTCTTGTTTTTTCGCTTACCTTCGTGCACTTAAAATTAAAGGCATGGCATTATTTGGTTTATTTAACGGGAAGAAGGACGCGCGCGTCGACAAGGGGCTGGAAAAGACGCGGGAAAGCGTCTTCCAGAAGTTGACCCGCGCGATCGTCGGGAAGTCCAGGGTGGACGATGAAGTACTGGACAACCTCGAGGAGGTCTTGATCTCGTCGGACGTGGGGGTCGAGACGACGTTGCGGATCATACAACGCGTGGAACAGCGCGTGGAACGAGACAAGTACGTTGGTACAAGCGAGCTGAACAAGATTTTAAAAGAAGAGATCGTCGCGCTGCTGAAGGAGAATGACGCCGGGAGCGACGAAACGGGCGACGACAGCAGCGCGTTCGCGACCCGGGAGGAGGGCACGCGCGTGATCATGGTCGTCGGGGTGAACGGCGTGGGGAAGACGACGACGATCGGGAAGCTGGCGTACAAGTTCAAGGAAGCGGGAGAGTCGGTCGTGCTCGGCGCGGCGGATACTTTTCGCGCGGCCGCCATCGAGCAACTTGCCGCGTGGGCGGGGCGCGTGGGCGTGCCGGTGGTGAAGCAAGCGATGGGCGCGGATCCCGCCTCGGTGGCCTATGACACGCTGTGCAAGGCCCGTGCCGACAAGGCAAGTGTCGCGATCATCGATACCGCCGGGCGATTGCATAACAAGGTGAACCTGATGAACGAGCTGACGAAGATAAAACGGGTGATGCAAAAGGTGATCCCCGGCGCGCCACACGAGGTGCTGCTGGTGCTGGACGGCTCTACCGGCCAGAACGCGTACGAGCAGGCCCGGCAGTTTGCCCTCGCGACGGAGGTTACCGCCCTGGCAATTACCAAGCTCGACGGGACGGCAAAGGGGGGCGTGGTGATCGGCATCTCCGACCAGTTCAAGATCCCCGTGAAGTATATCGGGGTCGGGGAGCAGTTGGATGACTTGCGCCTGTTCGACAGGGAGGAGTTCGTGGGGTCTCTACTGGATTAATCATGGATACGACGAGGATTTTATTTGTCTGCCTGGGGAATATCTGTCGTTCTCCCGTGGCGGAGGCGATCATGAAGCAGCGCGCGCGGGAACGCGGGTTGGAGGGGACGATCATCGCGGACTCGGCAGGCACGGGCGGGTGGCACGTCGGCGAGCTGCCGGACGAGCGGGCGCGACGACACGGCGCGGCGCGCGGGTACGCGGTGAATAGTCGCGCCAGGCAGTTTGATCCCGACGCGGATTTCGCCGCCTTCGACCTGATTGTCGGCATGGACGAGCAGAATGTCCGCGACTTGGAGCGGATGGCAAGCAGGCCCGGGGAACGGGAGAAGGTTCGTCGCGCGACGGATTTCTGCCGTTCTTTCCGTCGACACGCGGGCGTTCCCGATCCTTACTTTGGCGGCGCGTCCGGCTTCGAGCTGGTGATGGATATGCTGGAGGAGACCGCGGAGGGTATCCTGGAATCTCTCGGGGTGGAGAGGGAGGATACCCCGCGGTCGTCGCGTCCCGGCAGGATCGCCCCGGGGAGTTAAGCGGGGCGCTGCCCGCGAGGCGATTGCCGGTGGCGCGAGTTACTTGAACGCTTTCTCGGAGAGGCCCGGTCCGGAGAGTTTCAGCGCGTCGAAGTAGGCGGGGACCGGTCGGCCCAGTAGTTTATCGACGTACATCTTGGCCAGGTATTGCGACAGCATGAAGCCGTGCCCGCGCAGGCCGATGAATAGCCCGAGTTCGGGGTCGATGACGTAACGAGGCTCCACGTAATAGCCGCTCCACGTGGCTTGTATCCCCGCGTCGGCCAGTGCCGGTATCCATCCCGTGAACACCTCGCTAAAGATTTCTATAAATTCCCTCGTGTTTAATGCCAGGTCCTTGTCCACGCGGGAGGGGTCGACGGCCGGTGACGCGCAACCGATGACCTGCCCGGTGTGCGCGAGTTGCTGCCCGTAGACGGCAGAGAATCCCTTGTATAGCTGTCGGTCGATGAGCATGTCGAGATTGCTCCCCCCCTTTCCCAGCATCGGTAGCGGGCGGGTGATAAAGGCCTGGTGACGTACCGGGTAGATCCCCGGTTGTATGCCGAGGGCCTCGCAGATCTTCCCGGCTCCTGCCCCTGCAGCGTTCACGAACAGTTCCGCGCGATACTCCACGTGCCTCCCGTCGCGCTCCCGCGTCAGCACCACGTGGTGCTCTCCTTCCCGTTTCACGTCGATCACCCGGCATTCTTCTACCACCGTTCCCCCGGCGGCAATGCCCACGCGTCGCGATAGATCGATCACTTTTCCCGGCGCGGCCTGCCAGCAATCGTTCGTTATCAATGCCCCGGCGTAGCGGGAGGGCGAGGGATTAAAATAAGGGGAGATCTCCTCGCGGAAATCCGCCGGTTCGATCATTCGCGCGTCTGACCAGGCGCGGCTGGCGTCGAGCGCCCTGTACGTTTCCTCGTCGTGCGCGAAGTTCACGTAGCGGATCGGCTTGTAGTCTATGTTCCCCACCCGTTGCAGCTCCTTGAAGATGGCGTGGTTGCGCGCCGCGATCTCTGCCAGTTCCGGCAGCGAGAAGGCGGTGCGTCCCCCGGCGATGTTCCTCCACGACGAGCCGTGTCCCTCGTTCAGTAGGACGGGGTTCATCCCCTCGTCGGCCATGTAACGGAATAACGCGCTCCCGGCAATTCCACCGCCAGCCACGAGTACGCCCGTGACGACGCGTCGCGTCGGGTGGCGAGAAACCACCTCGTGAATCTCCCCGGCGCCGGGACAGGTCTCGCTCATGTTCACCTGGTTCGATAGCGGCGCGCGCGGCGCGGCGTCCCCGACCAGCTCTACCCCGCGCGCCCGCAGGAGGGAACGTAACCGCGGGATGCAGCGTTTCCCGCGACAAGGGCCCATGCCCAGACGCGTCGCGTGCTTGATCTCGTCCACGTGGATGAAGGGGCGATCGCCGATTAGCGGCAGGATCTCGTCCAGCGGCACGTCCTCGCAGTGACAGACGAGGCTCTCGCCGGGGCTCTCTCCCGCCGGCTCGCCGGTGAGAAGGGGGGCGGGGTATCGCGACCGGACGATGAAGCCGCGCGCCGCTAACAACGCGTCGCCGCGCATGTCCAGAGCCTTGACCCGCGCGACCCGCGTTTTGTTGGGCTTGTGTAATACTTTCTCGATGATTCCCTCGCCGATTTTCGCCCCGTTGTTGTCGACGAGGAAGACTTCGTCTCGCTCGTTTACCTCGTACTCGACGGGCAGGAAGAGCGCGTCCCGCTTGAGGTCGTAGCCGAAGATGGCCAGTCCGGGACACTGGTAAACGCATTCCATGCACCCGGTGCACTTGTCATGGTCGACAACCGGCACTGTCGACGCGGAGTTTTTCGCGATGGCTCCCTGTCGACAAGCGAACGAGCAGGGGTTGCAGGCGAATCCGTACAGGCAGTCCAGCTGCACGAACGGGCGGGCAAGCCGACGCTCGGGCCCCGGCGCGCGCGGGCAGTCGAGCACCTTGACCGGGTGTTGCCGCGAGTCGATGTGTTCGCGGGAGAGCGCCAGGTAGTCGTCGTAATCCAGGCGCGTCCCCATCTCCATCATGATCTCGAGGGCTACCTGCTTGCCGCGTAACACGGCGCTCGTGCCCTCGCCAATCCGCGCGGCGTCCCCGGCAGCGAAGCAACGCGCGCCGAAGACGGACTTTCCCTTGATGAATAGCTGGTCATCGGGGATCAATCCGGTGCATATGTTCAGCGCGTCGATCCCGTCGATGATGACTTCTGTACCGGGCACGGGCTTGAAGTTCTCGCAACGAGCGATCACGGCCCCGGTGATCCCTGTGCGGTCGGCATTGGGTATCGCCTTGACCAGCACGCGGGAGGTCAGGATTGGTATCGCCAGCCTCCTGAGACGGTTCGCCTGCACGGGGAACCCACCCTCTCGCGGCATCGCCTCGATGATTGCCTTCACGGTGGCCCCCGCCTGCATGAGCTGGTAGGAGGTCAGGTAGCCGATGTTCCCCGCGCCGACCGTCAGCACGCTCTTTCCCAGCAGGGTCAGCTCGTTGTTCATCATTTTCTGCACCACGGCGGCGGTGTAAACCCCGGGGAGGTCGTCGTTCTCGAAGGCCGGCATGAAGGGCACCGCGCCCGTGGCCACGACGAGGTAATCGGCGTCCACGTAGAAGATGGCGTCGTCCGCGAGGTTCTTGACCGCTACCCGCTTCCCCTCGAGGATGTCCCATACCGTCGCGTTCAGGTAGATCCCCGCGGCCTCCTCCCCGGCCAGTGAACGGGCGACGTCGAAACCGCGCATTCCCCCGAACCGCTTTTCTTTCTCGAAGAAAAAGAACTGGTGGGTCTGCATGGTGAATTGTCCTCCTATCTTGTCGTTGTTGTCGATGACGATCGCGTCGATGCCGTGTTTCTCGAATTCTTCGCGCGCGGCTAGCCCGGCGGGGCCTGCCCCGATGATTACTACCCGCGCGTGTAGTACTTTCCTCGGCGCGTCGTCTCGTTTCTTGCCGGCTGTCGCCATCTCGCCGGGCGCGATCTCCCGTACTTCTTTGACCCCGTCGACTTTCGTCATGCACACGCGCCTGACTTTCCCGTCAACGAGCATCTCGCACGCGCCGCATTTCCCAATGCCACACGCCAGCGAACGCGGCCGCCCCTGTAAGCTGTGGCTGTGTACCGGGAAGCCAGCCCGGTGCAGGGCCGCGGCTATCGTGAGGCCAATGTCTCCTTCTATTTCCGCGCCGTTAAACGTGAAGCGGGTCACGTCCCGCGCGGGGATATCCAGTATGGGATGTTCCTTGATCTTTTGCATACAGGTGGGTTTTTTTAAGGTTCTTCATAAAGTATCGCGATGTTACCGGATATAGATAAAAGAAAAGCTGACTAAAATCAGTTTCGCCGTTGTCGCTCGAAAACAAGGGGGGAGGGAGAGGGCTTTACCGGGGTACCGGCGCCTGTTCGTTGGCCGACCTTGCATGGTTTACACCCGGCCGGGGAGGGCGACGCGCGCGCGACAAGTATCGCCTATATAATAAGGTGTGGTTGGCCATGACAAGAGAGTCGACGTTCGTGGGTAGAACGTCGACTCCTCGCGGGCCATGTTGCCCTTCTTGTTGTCGAGACGCGTTAGCTTCTCTTGTACGCGCCCAGGTCTTTGGGTTGGAAGTTACTGATAAAGGCGGCATGAGCGGCGACTCGCGCTTGCCCGTACTTCACGAAGACGTCGGCGACGCGGGAATAGTTCTCGCACCGTTGCGCGTCCTGCACGAGGAGATGCCCGATAATCACGTATCCTGCCATTTCCACCAGCGCGCGGGCGTGGAAGTCGACATACTCCGGGTCGCCGGCGGCAGTGACGGTATTCACGGCGGACTCGTACGCGGCGGTCATCTCCTTCAAGATGTCGCGCAGGAACTCCTGCCCGGGGAGCGCGGGGGCTGTCTCGTAGACTTCCCGCGCGTGCTTCAGGTACTGCCCTGTAGTCACGCCGCGTATAGCGGCCACCACCTGCAATTGTGAAGTGCCCTCGTAGATATTCGTGATGCGGGCGTCCCGCGCGAGCCGTTGCACGGGGTAATCCTTCATGTATCCCGACCCGCCGTGGATTTGCAGCGCGTCGTAGGAGATCTCGTTGGCGTACTCGCTGGCGAACAGCTTCAACAAGGGGGTATAGATGTCGGCCAGTTTCTGGTAGCGTTTCAGCTCCTCTTTCTCCTCCTTGTCCAGCGCGCGTTCTGCCGAGAGGTGGGTATACGACTTGTAGATGTCCACGAAGCGGCACGTCTCGTACAGGAGCGAGCGAGCGCCTTGCAGCTTGGCTTCCATGTTCGCGAGCATCTCGTAGACGGCGGGGAACTCGATGATTGCCTTGCCAAACTGGAAGCGTTCGCGGGCATATTTCAATCCCTCGCGGTAAGCGGCCTCGGCGATGCCTATTGACTGGGCGGCCACGCCAAGGCGCGCGCCGTTCATGAGCGACATCACGTACTTGATCAGTCCCAGCTTGCGATCGCCGCACAACTCGGCCGGCGCGTCCTTGAAGACCAGCTCGCAGGTGGGCGATCCCTTGATGCCTAACTTGTTCTCGATCCGCCGGACGGTCATGCCGCCGTTTGCCTTGTCGTAGATAAACATCGAGAGGCCGCGGCCGTCCTGCGTTCCTTCCTCCGACCGGGCCAGCACGAGGGCGATGTGCGCGTCGCCGTTCGTGATGAATCGCTTCACGCCGTTCAGCGTCCAGCGCCCGTCCTTCAGGGTGGCTTTCAGTTGCACGGCTTGCAAGTCCGAGCCGGCGTCCGGCTCTGTCAGGTCCATCGCGTAGGTCTCGCCCCTGGCGCCCCTGGGGAGGAAGCGTTGCTTCTGGTCGTCGTTGGCGAACTCGCGGATCGTCTCGGCGCAATCCTGCAATCCCCAGATGTTCCCGAAACCGGCGTCGGCGCGGGAGACCAGCTCGGCGGCCATCACGTAGGGAACGATCGGGAAGTTCAGCCCGTCGTACTCTCTCGGCAGCGACATGTTATACAGCCCCGCCTGTGTCAGCGCCTCGTGGTTTTGCCTCGTTCCCGGGGCATACTCCACGCGCCCGTTGACCACCCGCGGCCCGACGTTGTCGACCTCCTCGGCGTTCTCGGCGATCACGTCGCCGCAGATCTCGCCGACGATCTCCAGCACTTTATCGTAGTTGTCCATCGCGTCCTCGAAATCCCTCGGGGCGACGTCGCACTTCCCGGCGTCCCGGAAATCGCGTTCTTTCAGGGCGACGATCTTCTTCATCAGGGGGTGTTCCAGGTGAAAGCGTATCGCCGCGTTATCTGTATAGAAGTTTGCCATAGTTGTTTATTTACTGTTTTTCTTGTAATACTGGATCATCTTCGGGATGACGGTGTTCAGGTCGCCGGTGATCACGTAATCGGCGAACTTGTTTATTGGCGCGGCGGGATCGGTATTGATCGCGATCACGATGGCGGATTCCTCCATGCCGGCCGTGTGCTGGATCTGCCCGGAGATGCCGCAGGCGATATAGAGCTTCGGGCGCACGGTCGTGCCGGTTTGCCCGACTTGCCGCTCGTGTTCGGCGAATCCCGCGTCCACGGCTGCCCGCGACGCGCCCACCTCGCCTCCGAGGATGGAGGCCAGCTCGTGCAGCAGGTTGAAATTCTCCCGCGATCCTACCCCGTAACCGCCGGCGACGATGATCGACGCGCCCTTGATATTGACCTTCGACTTCTCCACGTGGCGTTCGATGACCTTCACCACGAGGTCCGCGTCATCGAGGTAATCATCCACCCGCAGTCGTTTCACCTCGCCGGGATGGGCCGCGTCGAGGATTTCCTTTTTCATTACCCCCTCCCGGACGGTTGCCATTTGCGGGCGACAATCCGGGTTCACGATCGTGGCGACGATATTCCCGCCGAAGGCCGGTCGTATCTGGTAGAGCAAGTTCTTGTACACCTGCTTGCTCTTGGGGTCGGTATAATCGCCGATCTCGAGGCTGGTGCAGTCGGCGGTCAGCCCGCTATGCAATGCCGACGAGACGCGCGGCCCGAGGTCTCGTCCCACGCTCGTCGCGCCCATCAGAGCCACTTGTGGTTTTTGCTCCTCGAAGAGCCGCGCGAGGATCTTCGCGTGCGGGAGCGTCGCGTAGGGAGACAGGCGGGCGTCGTCACCGACCCACGCCACGTCCGCGCCGTACGGGAAAAGTTGTTTCTCGATCCCCTCGAGGTTACTTCCCAGGGCGACGGCCTCGAGTTTCACCCCGAGCAGCGTCGCCAGCGAGCGGCCTTTCGTCAACAGTTCAAGGCTCACGTCGGCCACCGCGCCTTCTTCTATCTCGCAATATACAAATACACTATTCATGTCTATTCTTGTTTATTCGTTACCCGATCGTGTGGTTCGCGATCAACTCTTTCATCAGCGCGTCGATATCGCCATCGGTGGCGGAGAGCGTCTTGGCCTCTTTCGCCTGGAACACCACGTTCTCGATCGCCTTTACTTTTGTCGGCGACCCGCTCAGCCCCAGTTCGCGCGTCTCGCAACGGATATCGTTCACGTTCCACTCCGTCAGCTTCAGGTAGGGGCGTTCGTTTACCAGCGCGAAGTAATCCTCGGAGGCGTCTTGTGCTTCTTGTGTTGCCCGGGCGCGCTTGTATTTCATTACCAGCCGGGCGTTTCTCGGGCGGCACGGGGCGGCGGACCCGTTGACCGTCACCACGGCCGGCGCGGGACATTCTACCTCCTCGACGCCTCGTTCCAGCCGTCGTCTCACGCGCAGCGTCCGCTCGTTTATCACGCGGATCTCCTCGGCGTAGGTCACTTGCGGCAGTCCCAGTTTCTCTGCCACCTGCGGGCCAACCTGCGCGGTGTCCCCGTCGATTGCCTGGCGACCGCACAGGATCAGGTCATACTCGAGGTTGTCCAGCGCGCGGGAAAGCGCGTAGGAGGTCGCCAGCGTGTCCGAACCGGCAAACGCGCGGTCCGATAGCAAGTAACCGCCGTCCGCCCCCCGGTACATCGCCTCGCGGATGATCTCCGCGGCGCGACCGGGGCCCATCGTCAACACGTGCACCTGGCTGCCCGGGAACGCGTCTTTTAATCGCAACGCTTGCTCGAGGGCGTTCAGGTCTTCCGGGTTAAAAATAGCGGGTAGCGCCGCCCGGTTCACGGTTCCATCCGCTTTCATGGCGTCTTTCCCGACGTTTCGCGTGTCGGGAACTTGTTTCGCCAGAACAACAATCTTCAGTTTCTTCATACGTTTTAAACATTAACTTGGGTGATTTATTCGTCCCCGTCAACAGGGAGAACGCGGGCAAAGATATAGTTTTTCACCGTACCGGCCAACGCGCCATCCCGCGCGCCGCCTCGCGGTTCCCCTTCTTGACATGATCGACATGCTGTTAGCGGGTAGCGCTGGCGTTCGCGCTCCCTCGCGGGGGCGGGCGGCCGGGGGTGAAATCAAGGTCGTCGAACGCGGGATCGCCTCGACGCGCGTCTCGTCGAACCGTCTCGAGGGCAACGATGCCGGGAATGAACCGCGCGAGGGGCGTTCAAGATCCTTGACAAGGGACGCCGACGGTCGCGTCGCGGGGAAAACGGGGGCCGTTTCGCGTGAAGAGCCCGTTCGGGATACCCAAATTTAAGTATTGAACGTGAAAAAACATTATCGTGAAATTTTCCGGAGTTCCGGAAACCATG
>JAITJA010000120.1 GCA_031279175.1 Odoribacteraceae bacterium | reverse complement strand
AATAGAATTGTTGTTCCGCGTCGAAGAATACCGCTGACCAGACGCGCGCGGGGTCGTGTTTCTCGACGCGTAGTGATCCTTCCTCGTAGTGATTCCCGAGATCGAAGTCGGTGGTATGGTAAGTGCCGTTCGCGTACACGACGAGGATGCGGTCCTCGCCCTGGAATTCCCCGAGATACCTCCCTCGGCTGTCCGTGTTGAGCCGTAGCACGTCCTCGTCGAGCCATATTTTTCTTCCTCCCAGCGTGGACACGCCTTTCTGGACGAGAGAGATCTTGTGGACGTCGTTTTTGCTCAAGAGATTCCCGCGCGTATCTCTTCCCTTGATGGCGAGGGTGGCGAAATCGTACTCGAAGAGAAGTTTTTTTAGTCCCGGTTTGGGTTTCAGGCATACCTTGATGATCTCGGCCTCGCCGTTTTCGTTGGCGCTGAAGTAAAGGACGCGCGAGCCGGCGGCCCCGGTGGTCATGTTATACTGCTTATCGCGCGTGATGCCTGTGATGTTGAAGCGTTTCACGTAGGCGGGGCCGAATCGCCCGTCGCGGTAGGCCACGTTATAGATTGTCCGGGTGTCGTTTTTCTTGAAGAGGTTGACGTGGAGGATGTCTTTACCGATGAATAGTTTTTCCGCGACCTTGTATACGGAGTACGTGCCGTCCTTGCGGAAGACGATAACGTCGTCCAGGTCGGAACATTCACAGATGAATTCGTCTTTCTTGAGGCTTGTCCCGATGAAGCCGTCTTCCCTGTTGATATATAGTTTCTCGTTGGCCGCGACGACTTTTGCCGCGACGATATTCTCGAAGCCGCGGATTTCCGTCAGGCGTTCCCTTCCCTTCCCGTACTTGCTTTTGAGGCCCTGGTAATACTTGATGGAGTAGGGGATGACGTGCTCGATATCTCGTTTGACCTTACTCATTTCCTGTTCCAGCCTTTTCAGGTGGTCGCCCGCCTCTTCCGAGTTGAATTTCAGGATACGTTTCACGCGGATCTCGAGTAGCTGCTTGATGTCGTCTTTGGTGACCGGGCGCGTCAGGCGCGGGAGGAAGGGGGCCAGTCGTCCCTCCACGTGTCGGATGACGGCTTCCAGCGAGGGACTTTCTTCAAATTCCTTGTCCTTGTACACGCGTTCCTCGATGAATATTTTCTCGAGCGAGGTGTAGTGCCATGCTATTTCCAGCTCCTCGAGGCGGATTTGTAATTCCAACAGGAGGAGCTTTACCGTGTCGTCTACCGACTTCTTCAGGATACTCGACACTGGCATGAAGTTCGGCTTCTCGTTCTCGATCACGCAGGCGTTCGGCGAGATAGAGAGCTCGCAATCGGTGAAGGCGTACAGTGCGTCGATAGTCTTGTCGGACGAGACGCCGGCGGCGAGATATACGAGGATCTCCACGTTCGCGGCCGTGTTATCGTCGATTTTCTTGATCTTGATCTTTCCCCGTTCGTTCGCCTTGAGAATACTGTCGATGAGCGAAGAGGTTGTTTTACCGTAGGGGATCTCGGTGATTCTCAGTAGTCGGTTATTGGGATCTTTCTCGATTCTCGCGCGCGCTTTCACGTTCCCTCCCCGCAGCCCGTCGTTATACTTCGTCGCGTCGATCAGCCCGCCGGTGGGGAAGTCGGGGTAGAGCGAGAACTCCTCGCCGCGCAGGTAGGCGACGCACGCGTCCAGTAGCTCGTTGAAATTGTGCGGGAGTATCTTGGATGCCAGCCCGACGGCGATACCCTCCACGCCCTGCGCCAGTAGCAACGGGAATTTCACGGGGAGCGTCACCGGTTCTTGTTGCCGTCCGTCGTAGGAGGATTGCCAGCGCGTGGTCTTGGGGTTAAAGACGACCTCTAACGCGAACTCGGAGAGGCGCGCCTCGATATAACGCGGCGCCGCTGCCGAGTCGCCCGTGAGGATGTTCCCCCAGTTTCCCTGGCAATCGACGAGCAGATCTTTCTGTCCCAGTTGCACGAGCGCGTCGCCGATTGACGCGTCCCCGTGCGGGTGATACTGCATGGTGTGCCCGATGATATTCGCTACTTTATTATATCTCCCGTCGTCCAGTTGCTTCATGGCATGTAAGATGCGGCGCTGGACGGGTTTCAATCCATCTTCCGTGTAAGGTACGGCGCGTTCGAGGATGACGTACGAGGCGTAGTCGAGGAACCATCGTTCGAACATCCCCGAGAGGTGTTGTATAGAACGCATCCCGCTATTTTCCTCCTCGTCTTGGTGGAAGTGCAGTTCGTTTTCGTTTAAATCGCTCATGTATTAATCTTTCTCGATGTACAAGTGCTCGATGATAAACTCTTGTCGCTCGACGGTATTCTTTCCCATGTAATAGGAGAGGATGGAATCGATAGAATCTTGACGCGTCACGCGCACCGGTTCGAGGCGGATATCCTTCCCGATAAAGTGCTTGAACTCGTCGGGGGAGATCTCGCCCAGTCCTTTAAAGCGAGTAATCTCCGGTTTTGGTCCCAGCTTCTTGATCGCCTTTTCCCGTTCGGTCTCGTTATAGCAGTACCGCGTTTCCTTCTTGTTCCGCACGCGAAAGAGCGGGGTCTGGAGCATGTAAAGGTGGCCGGCCCGCACGAGATCGGGGAAGAATTGCAGGAAAAAAGTCAACAGCAGTAGCCGGATATGCATCCCGTCCACGTCGGCGTCCGTTGCCACGATCACGTTATTATATCGCAATCCCTCCAGCCCGTCCTCGATATTCAGGGCGGCCTGCAAGAGATTAAACTCCTCGTTCTCGTAGACGATCTTTTTCGTCAGGCCGTGGGAGTTGAGAGGTTTCCCCCGGAGGCTGAAGACGGCTTGTGTATTCACGTCGCGCGACTTGGTGATCGACCCGCTGGCCGAGTCGCCCTCGGTAATAAAGATCGAGGAGGCGCGTTTCAACTCGTGATTATCGCCGTAATGCACGCGGCAATCGCGCAGCTTCCTGTTATGCAGGCTCACTTGTTTAGCCCTTTCCCGCGCGATCTTCTGCACGCCGGCCATGGCCTTTCGTTCCTTCTCCGCCTCGATGATCTTTTGCAGCAGCAGTTCGGCGGTATCGGGATTCCGGTGGAGGTAATTATCCAGTTCCCGGGAGACAAAATCCATGATAAAATTGCGCACGGGGATACCTCCCGGGGCGATATCTTTCGACCCCAGCTTAGTCTTGGTTTGCGACTCGAACATCGGGTCTTGCACCTTGATACTGATGGCCGCGATGATAGAGGTACGGATGTCCGAGAGCTCGAGATCGCGCTTGTAGAACTCGCGGACGGTCTTCCCCACGGCCTCGCGAAACGCCGTGAGGTGCGTGCCTCCTTGCGTGGTATGCTGCCCGTTCACGAAGGAGTAATACTCCTCGCCGTACTGTCTCCCGTGCGTCATGGCCATCTCGATGTCATGTCCCTTGAGGTGAATAATGGGATACAGGCCCTCCCCGTTCATGTTCTCGACGAGCAAGTCGTGCAATCCCCGTTTCGAGTAGAGCTTCTGGTCGTTAAAGAGGATTGTCAGCCCGGCATTCAGGAAGACGTAACTCTTGAGCATCGACTCGAGGTATTCCATGATATAGTGGTAATTCCCGAACAGCTCCTTGTCGGCCATGAAAGTCACGAGCGTCCCGTTGGGCTCGTTCGTGGTCATCATGCCGCTATCCTCGTTCAGCTCGCCGCGGGTAAAACTCGCGGTACGCGTCTCCCCGTCGCGGAACGACTGTATGATAAAGGTCTCCGAGAGGGCGTTGACGGCCTTGATGCCCACGCCGTTCAGCCCGACGGATTTCTTGAACGCTGCCGAGTCATACTTCGCGCCCGTGTTCATCTTGGAGGCGACGTCGACGAGCTTCCCCAGCGGGATTCCGCGCCCGCGATCCCGCACGGACACCGCGCGTTCTTCCACGCGGATCGTGATCTCGTCGCCGGCGCCCATGGCGAACTCGTCGATGGAGTTATCGACGACCTCCTTCACGAGAACGTAAATACCGTCATCGGGTGCTGTCCCGTCTCCCAGCTTCCCGATGTACATGCCTGGCCTCAACCGGACGTGTTCCTTCCAGTCGAGCGTGCGGATATTTTCTTCTGAATAGTTCTCTACCATACCTCTATTTTTGACTCGGGCAAAAGTAGGCATAATCGCCGGGAATCGCAATATGACACGGGGAAAGCGCGCCGCCGACGCCTTGTCCCGTAATAAAACAGGCCTCGAGATCAGATGATCAAGAGGCCTGTCGAGTACCCGGGGCGGGAATCGAACCCGCACGTCTTTAAGGGACACTGGATTTTGAGTCCAGCGCGTCTACCAATTCCGCCACCCGGGCGTGTAGACCGGGGCAAAAGTAGTTGTTTCCGCGGAGTCTGCAAGTGGAGCGGGGAGTTTTTTTCTCGCGACGGGAAATGTTACCTGGAGCGGGGAGATTATCTCCAGCGAACATTACCTTCGCGTGGTAAAAATTCAACACATGATCAAGAACATCATCTTTGACCTGGGTGGCGTTGTTGTCGAGTGGAATCCCGCTCGCGTCCTTGCCACCTTCACCGGCAACCCGGCATTAGTAAAGTATGTCTCCGAAAACGGCTTCTTCCGGGAAGCCTGGACAGAGTTTGACCGCGGCACGATAGACAAAGAAGAATTTGTCCGCGAGTGGGCGCGCCTCAGCGATTCGCCGGTAGAAGACTGCAACGCGCTGCTCGACCACGCGAAATGCAGTCTCGACTCGATCCCCGAGACAGCTGACCTGATCGAGCAACTCTCGAGACGGGGTTTCCGGCTCTACTGCCTCTCGAACATGTCGACAGACCATTATAATTACCTGAAAGATCGCCCCGTGTTCCGGTTCTTCGACGGGCAAGTGATCTCCGCGCTCGAGGGATTAGTCAAGCCCGAACGCGCCTTTTACGAGTTAATCCTCGAGCGCTATCGCTTGACGCCGGGCGAAACATTATTCATTGACGACCTCGAGAGGAACATCGAGGGAGCGAGGAAGCTGGGCATACACACCGTGCACTTCACCAGTAAAACGACAGGGATACCGGCCATACTCGATATCATCCCCGGTCAGGCGGGCTGACCCGGTTTGTCGCGCTAAACTCGCAGCCGCAATAAGATTGATTGTAAAAATCATACCGCGCCAGGAGCGCGCGTCGTCGTTCGTCGAGCCCTCCCTTTCTCCAGTTCCTGTCGAGAAAAGTAACGTCGGGCAAGTCGGTGACAGCGCGTTGACCGGCAGCGGAGATTTGCGCGAGATCCTTCCAGCGAGACGAGGCGAGGGTCGTGGCGAACAGCCCGATCCCTCGTTCGCGCGCGAGGAGAGCGGTAGCGCGCGTCCTGATCTCGAAACACCGGGCGCACCGGGCGCCGCGTTCCGGCTCGCGCTCGAGGCCGGTGACGGCGGCGAGCCAGGCGGCGTGATCGTACTCGCCGGTAATGATCTCCAGCCCAAGGGTAGTAGCGTGGCGCGTGCACTCCATCGCCCGGCGATCGTACTCCTCGCGGGGAAAAATATTGGGATTAAAATAGAACAGCACGGGGCGAACATCGCGATCCACCAACCACTCGATGACAGCCGCCGAACACGGGGCGCAACACGCGTGCAGCAGTAAAGTCCCCACCGTCGTTAATGAATAAAATCCCGCGGCGGCTCGTACCCCTCGAAAGCACAACAAATCGCCCTCCCTCGCCAGGCCGGATCACCCGGGTATCCCAGCGCGAAAGTAACCGTCGGGGCAAGATCATACACGTAAGTCGCGCGAGTCACCGCGTACCCCTTCTTCACCCCGGCGCCGTGAAGGATAAACGGCACGGTCACCTCCCCCGGGCTATTCCCCCCGTGCCCGCGTCCCGTCCCCCCGTGGTCAGAGATAATCATCAACAGCGTCTTCCCCGCGATCCCCGCCTCGTCCAGGGCCCGGGCAACGACCCCCACGAGCGAATCCGCTTGCTGGATAGCCGCGAGATAGGCGGGAGACATGTGCCCGGCGGCGTGCCCGGCGGCGTCCACCTCGTCGAGCTGCGCGAAAAGAAAAAGAGGGCGTCTCTCCTTGATACAGAGAGCCGCGTCCGTTGCCGTCCTCTTGTCTGGCGGGCAACAAGAGGCCACGGAAGCGACCTCCTTGTCAAAGAGAAACCCGATCCCCTCCCAGTGATAAAACATCGCCAGACACGCCCCCGGGCGTCGGGCCCGCAACACGTCGAGCACGGTTGGGAAAAAACCCCGGGCGGTTGCCGTCACGGGCTGCAAGTCACGCCGGTCGACCCTCCACTCGTTAGAGGTAACACCGTGAGCCTCCGGCCCGGCGCCAGACAACATGGACGCCCAGTTCGGGGCGCTCGACGAGGGCAACACCACGCGCGTTCCCGTGCAGGCGGCACCCTCGCGCGCCAGCCGGTCAAGGTGAGGCGTGACGGCAGCCGAAAGCCCTGCCACGCTTAACCCGTCAATACCAATCACCACAACGTGCTCTATCCCCGTTGGATAACCCTCTCCTGCCATCCCCGGGACGGGAAAACCGGCAAGCAATAAAAACAACAACTTCCTCATAACATTTTTCTCGCGAAGATAGCGCGTGACAAATAAAATCCGGGTATTGTAAATCACGCGCGTTTACCCTACATTTGACCGTGAAACCATAAAACATGATACCCGTGACGCCCCCCCTGTTCGACATCCCCGCTGGAAAACCACTTCCACCCACGCGACAACAACATCATTTCATAACACCTAACACGATTATCACATGAAAACACGACTCTCACTCATCCTCATCCTCCTCCTCGCGGCCTCCTTCCACGTCCAGGCGCGGATCGACAGCCTTCACCTGGAAGAGGTCGTCGTCACCGCCACGCGGACAAGCGTTCACCGCGACAACGTGCCGGCAACAATCTCCATCGTCAGCCGCCAGGAAATAGAAGAAAGCGGCGAAACGGCCCTCCTGCCCGTCTTATCCGCTCGAGTACCCGGACTATTTGTTACCGAGCGCGGTATCATGGGATTTGGCGTCAGTAACGGCAGTGCCGGGAACATCACCCTCCGCGGCGTCGGTGGTGGCACGGGATTACTCGTCCTCATCGACGGACACCCCCAGTACATGGGCGTCATGGGACATCATCTCCCTGACGCCTACATGACTTCCGACGCCGAGCGCGTCGAGATCCTCCGCGGCCCCGCCTCTCTCCTTTACGGCTCCAACGCGATGGGCGGAGCGATCAACATCATCACCCGCTCCGCCTCGAAAACAGGCTGGCATGGCAGCGGGAAATTCTCTACCGGACTCGCTTACAACACGCGAGAGTACCAGGCCAACGCCGCTTACAAGAACGATCGCCTCAACATCTTCCTCTCCATCAACCACGACCGCACCGACGGGAATCGCGACAACAAAAGTGCCGCCTTCAAGATCACGAACGGCTACATCAAAACCGCCGCTCGCCTCTCCAACTACCTGCGAGCCACGGCAGACGCCAGTATTGCCGCCTACGAGACCCGAAACCCGGGGCCACTCGCCGCGCCACTCGTCGACAACGTCGCCAACATCCTTCGAGGCGTGGTCTCCGCCTCGCTCGAAAACGATTTCGGCAAAACGCGCGGAACGCTCGCCCTCTTCTATAACTTTGGCGAACACGAGATTGACGATGGGCACGGCGAGGGAGATCCTGAAAAAAACTTCCTCTTCCGTTCCAGCGACCACAACCGCGGGATGCAATTCTACCAGACCATTTACCCCTTCCGAGGAAACATGATCACCGTCGGCGTCGACTATAAAAATTTCGGCGGACACGCACGCGACGACTACAAGGACGGCATCACGCCAGACACACACCACGTTGACACCACCATCGACGAGATCGCCGGATACCTCCTCGTCCGCCAGACACTATACAACAAGCTCACCTTGAGTGCCGGGATACGCCTCGAACACCACGAGAGTTTTGGCAACGAGTGGGTACCACAAGCAGGAATCGCCTACAATCCCTTCCGCGACAGCTTCATTAAACTCTCCATCGCCAAGGGATTCCGCGCGCCCGTCCTCCGAGACCTCTATTACCGCGCGGGATGGGCAGGCGCCAACCCGGGGCTAAAGCCCGAGACCATGCTAAATCACGAGCTCGCCATCGGGCAAACTCTCCTCGACGGGCGTCTCTCCGTCGAAGCTACCGGATTCATCTCCAGGGGAAAAAATCGCATCGTCACCGAATGGTCCGGCGGCGCGGCATTCACCCGCAACACCGGCCCCTTCAATCACGACGGCCTCGAACTCTCCGCGCGCTGGACGCCCTCGCGCGCGCTTCGCCTCGACGCCAATTACGCTTACCTCCACGCCGGCGCGTTCGTCGCGTACGCACCTCGTCACCAGTTCAAGCTCATCGCCGCTTACACCATCGATCGCTGGAATCTCAGTGCCAACTACCGTCACGCGAGCCGCGTCTACTCGACCGCCACCACGCGCGAACATTTTAACCTCGTTGACGCGCGCGTCGCCTTCCGTCCATGTCCCGATCTCCTGCTTTTCATCCGCGCCGAAAATCTCACGGACACTTCTTACGAGATACTGAACGACTACCCGATGCCAGGCGTCACCGCATCGTGCGGCGTCAACGTTACTTTCTAACCCTTCAATAATATTGCCAGACCGGCAGGTGGCTTTCGCGTCACCTGCCGGTTATTATTTTCACCCACGCCAGGTACCCGCGCGATCATCGCGTCGCGTGCTACTCTCGAACCTGAAACCAATTCCCCATTTCACGACGCGAACAACATCACTCGTGGTATAGTCAAAACATACAATCAATTAATGATCAATACCATCACGAGCGAATACATCATCAGCAGTCTCGCGTTTATCATCCATGGTACTTCATGTACCATCATTGTTATCATGATCTTGCACGTCCGGTCTCGCGGTAATTACCGTTATAATCTCCTATCGTATCATGGAATAATCATCTTTTCTATTCATTTTCACACGACCTTATACCATTTCACGAGAAACATGATCTATCCTTGATTTATTTTTAAATAAATTCGTTGAAATAACATCGTGATTGATTTTAATAGTATACCTTCGCGTTGAACAAAACAACATTCAAGTAGATCATTTAAAAGAATAATGAATAAAACCAGTAGCACGCGTGGCATGGCCAATAATAACAAGATCACCGGTAATGTTATATTGAAAACCATGTATTATTTAAAAAGTATTATACATGGTTCTGGTAAAACCACGCGTGGTTCTACGAATACCACGCGTAGTTCTACGAATACCATGCATGGTTCTACGAATACCATGCATGGTTCCATGAAAATCATGCAAGGTTCTACGAATACCATGCAAGGTTCTATGAAAACCATGCATGGTTCTACGAATACCATGCATGGTTCCATGAAAACCATGCAAGGTTCTATGAAAACCATGCATGGTTCCATGAAAACCATGCATGGTTCTACGAATACCATGCAAGGTTCTATGAAAACCATGCATGGTTCCATGAAAACCATGCAAGGTTCTACGAAAACCATGCATGGTTCTACGAATACCATGCAAGGTTCTATGAAAACCATGCAAGGTTCTACGAAAACCATGCAAGGTTCCATGAAAACCATGCAAGGTTCTACGAAAACCATGCAAGGTTCTACGAAAACCATGCATGGTTCTACGAGAACCAAGCGTGGTATAAATAAATATAACGATCAATTAAACAACATGATAGGCAATACTACTGGCCTGTCTATTAACTTTAAAAAACATGAGGCAATGAAATTTGTAATTATCTTGATGGCGTGGATGATGAAATCCCACGAAAACTTCTTCAATCAAATTAAAAAAACAATCACGTTCCTGTCCGCGGCAGCTAACCGAACGCGATTGGGTTTCGAGGCAACACATCCCAACGGGGAGTGGCTCGACACGGTATTCATGCCGGCTTACACGGCATATATCAATGCTTACAACGAGTGGAACGATCTTTCGAAACGAACCCCGCGCGTTATTATAGACCTGAATGATAGCGAAGACGCGGTACGCAAACATTACGCCACACTGCGCGATATTCTAAATGTCGCGCCGTACGTGAACAACAGCGACCTGCTCGTCATGGAATTGCCGGGGAGAACTTCCGGGAGGAAACCGGGGCCGGTAGCGGAGCTGTTCCCTGTCATCTCTGTCAACACGGGGCTGATTTATCACCTGATCTTCCTGTTTTTCTCCAAGAGTAAAGATGGAAAATTACTGACGAGAAGGCACGCTAAACAGCACGGTATCGAACTTTGCTGGAAGATTAGCAGCGCGCCCGTGGTCAATGTCGAGGAGTTGACCCGTTCCTCGTTCACCACGCGGATGACCCTCGACCTCGGGTTCAAGGGAGAAGACCGCGGGAAGATGGTTTATTTCGCGGCGCGGTGGGAAAATAACCGTGGCGAGAAGGGGCCGTGGAGCCCCATCGAGTTCTCGTTGATACCCTGAACGGGCAAGATTGACGGGACGGGGCGCGAAGACCGCTTCTCGTTGCCGCGCGAGTGGCGCGCCGGGCGCGCGGCTGTTTGTCGCGATAGCGTTGTTCCCGTTTCTTAAAGAATAGAAGCGAGGGGGTTACTTTTTATCGCCGGGCGTCCCCTCGCGGTTACAATTTACGCGGCGCGGTCCCCCCCCTGTCAAATTCGTCGCGCGGCGAGACAGGGCTTGCCCGGCCGGATAATTATCCTTAGATTCGCGCAGGAACTAGATACAATATAAATAAAGATGCAAGAAATGAAGAAAGCGCGTCTCGTGCTGGAGGACGGGACGGTATACGAGGGGACCTCCTTCGGTCACGAGGAGCCGGTGGCCGGGGAGGTTGTCTTTTACACGGCAATGACGGGCTACCCGGAGAGTTTGACCGACCCGTCGTACGAGGGCCAGATCCTCGTGCCAACCTACCCGATGATCGGTAATTACGGCGTGCCGGCGGATGACGAGCGCGATGGGATCTCGAGATTCTTCGAGTCGAGCAGGATACACTGCTCGGCGCTCGTGATCTCGGATTACTCGGAGCGTTATAGTCACTGGAACTCGCGGTGTAGCCTTGGCGAGTGGTTGCGGCGCGAGCGCGTGCCGGGGATTCACGGTGTTGACACGCGGGCGCTCGCCCGTCGATTGCGCGAGCGTGGCGCGATGCTCGGGAAGATACTTTTTGACGGGGACGACGTGGCGTTTCGCGACCCGAACGCCGAGAACCTGGTGGCGCGCGTGTCGACGCGGGAGGTGGTGGAGTACGGGAGCGGTCGTTACGAGGTGATCCTCGTCGATTGCGGGGTGAAGAACAATATCCTCCGCTGCCTGCTCAAGCGCGACGTGCGGGTGCGCCGCGTGCCGTGGGATCATGATTTCACGCGCGAGCCTCACGACGGTATTTTCCTCTCGAACGGTCCCGGCGACCCGGCGCGTTGCGAGGCGACGATCGAGCATGTCCGCCGGGCGCTCGAGGGCGACAAGCCGGTGATGGGCATCTGCCTGGGCAACCAGGTGATGGCCCGGGCGGCCGGGGCCAGTACCTACAAGCTCAAGTACGGTCACCGTAGCCATAACCAGCCGGTGATCCGCCCGGGTAGCGATCGCTGCTATATCACGTCGCAGAATCACGGTTTCGCGATCGACGAGCGGACGTTGCCTGCCGCGTGGGAGCCGCTGTTCGTGAACGTGAACGACGGGACGAACGAGGGCGTTCGCCACGCGACCAAACCTTTTTTCTCTGCCCAGTTCCACCCGGAGGCGGCCAGCGGCCCGGTGGACACGGAGTTTCTTTTCGATGACTTTATCGCCGCGATGGCCGCGGCGCGAGATAACACCTTATTATAATAACACGTGAACGTACCCGCGATGAAGAAAATATTGCTGCTCGGCTCGGGCGCGCTGAAGATCGGCGAGGCTGGCGAGTTCGACTACTCCGGTTCGCAGGCCCTCAAGGCGCTGCGCGAGGAGGGGATATACAGTATCCTGATTAACCCGAATATAGCGACGGTGCAGACCTCCGAGGGCGTCGCCGACAAGATCTATTACCTGCCGGTGACGCCGGAGTTCGTCGAGAAAGTGATCGAGAAAGAACGGCCGGGGGGCGTCCTGCTCTCGTTCGGCGGGCAGACGGCGCTCAATTGTGGCGTCGCGCTCTACCGTTCTGGCGTTCTGGAGCGATACGGTGTTGCCGTGCTGGGCACGCCGGTGCAAGCGATCATCGACACGGAAGACCGGGAGATTTTCGTCGAGCGGCTCGCCGAGATTGGCGTGAAGACGCCGCGTAGCATTGCCGCCTCCTCGATTGACGAGGCACTGGCGGCGGCGGCAACGCTGGGCTTCCCGGTGATCGCGCGGGCCGCCTTCACGCTCGGTGGCCTCGGGTCGGGGTTTTGCTCCTCGATGGATGAGCTGCGCGCGCTGGCGACGAGCGCGTTTTCTTACTCGCCGCAGGTGCTGGTGGAAGAATCCCTGAAGGGCTGGAAAGAGGTCGAGTACGAGGTGGTGCGCGACAAGTACGACAACTGTATCACGGTTTGTAACATGGAGAACGTCGACCCGCTCGGCATCCACACGGGCGAGAGTATCGTGGTGGCCCCGTCGCAGACGCTCACCAATAGCGAGTATCACAAGCTGCGCGCGATCGCGATTCGCGTCGTCCGGCACGTTGGGATCGTCGGCGAGTGCAACGTGCAGTACGCCCTTGATCCCGACT
>JAITJA010000148.1 GCA_031279175.1 Odoribacteraceae bacterium | reverse complement strand
CTGGTCAACCGGATTCCACGCGTGGTCAAACGGATTCCACGCGTGGTCAACCGGATTCCACGCGTGGTCAAACGGATTCCACGCGTGGTCAAACGGATTCCACGCGACGCGAGAGGCGGGGGGGACAGGGGGCGAGAAAAATTTTTTTTGAAAAAAACGCGGGATGCACTCACCCGTTTTCTCGAGTTGCGCGATTACTATGAAACGCTCGACATATGAGAAAACGTATCGAACATGACATGCAGGTGGCCGCGCTTATCGCCAGGGAGCTTTCCGGCGAGGCATTGAGCGCGGATGAAAGCGAGATGTTGCGCTCGTGGATGGATCGCGCGCCGGGGAACAAGGAGTTTCACGAGGCGTGCCTCGCGGGTAATGTCCCGGATGATTTCAAGCGGGTAGTCGCGTTGGCCAACGAGCGGGCGCGATGGCGGCGGTTGTACCGTGGCGTTCGCGGTTTCGCGCCGGCGCGGCGACGGCAGTTGTTTTACGCGGCAAGCGCGGCGGTGTTGCTGGCGATCGGCTGGTGGTTCGCGGGCGGGGGTAACGGCAGGGACGAGAGGGACAGGGGGGACGGGAGGCTGTCGATAGCGGCAGGTGAGGTGATCGCGCCGGCGAGTAGCAAGGCCGTGCTGGTGACCGCGGACGGTCAGCAGTACGCGTTCGAGGAGCGCGACACGACGTTTGACGCGGGTGGTTCCCGGATCGTGTTCGCGGGTGGCCAGATGCAGGACGCTACCGGCGAGGGTGAGGGAGGAGAAGGGTTCGCGGCGCGGGAGGCGTACGCCGGGGGGTATAACGTGTTGATTGTCCCGGTGAGCGGGATATTTTCGGTGATATTGCAGGACGGGACGCGCGTGTTCTTGAACTCGGCGTCGCGCCTGGAGTACCCGGTGATGTTTGGCGCTTCGTCGCGGGAGGTGTTCCTGGAGGGGGAAGCGTTTTTCGACGTGGCGAGCGATCCGGGACGGCCGTTCGTCGTGAGGACCGGGAACGCTGAGGCGCGGGTGCTGGGGACGTCGTTTAACTTGCTGGCGTACGCGGACGAGCCTGTCCACGAGCTGACGTTGTTGTCCGGGGGCGTGGAGATCGCGTCCGGGGGCGCGGTCACGCGGTTGCGACCGGGGACGCGCGCGTCGTGGGAGGCGCCTTCCTTGCAGGTGAACGTGAAGGAGATTGACCCGGCGACGTGCTCGCTGTGGAAGGAGAATATTATCATGCTTGACGAACGGCCGCTGAAGGTGGTTGCGCGGATGCTCGAGCGCTGGTATGACGTGAATATTCTTTTCGATGAAGGCGTTGAGGCTGACCGGCACACGTTCACGGGCAAGATTGACATGAACCTCGATCTCGGGAGCGTGCTCCAGACGCTGACGTTGCTCGGCGGTCCTCGTTTCGAGATGGAGGGGCGGTCGGTGCATGTTTACAGGAACACGCTGAACTAATATAGAGACGTGATTATTAAAATGTAGATTATTATGAGAAAAACAAATGAGTTGGAAACCCCGCGCTTGTCACGGCGCGGGTGGGCAAACGGGAAGCGTTATTTCTTGTTGGCCTGGTTACTGTTCCCGCTGGTTGCCTGGGGGCAGCCGTACGCGGGCGTGATCTCCGTGGAGTTACAGAACGCGTCGTTGCTGGAGGCACTCCGGCAGATCAATCGCGCCGGTAACAATTGCGTGAGCTTTAAACGAGAGGTGATCGAGCGCGTCGGGACGAGGGTTTCCTTGAACGAACGGGAGATCACGGTGCGGGGGGCCGTCGAGCGTTGTATCGCCGGCACGTCGCTGGTGTTGATGGTGGAGGGTGATAACCTGCTGGTGACGCCCGGCGTGGCGGCGCGGCAACCTGTCGTGGTGACAGGCCGCGTGACGGAAGCGAATGGCGCTCCACTGGTTGGCGTGACGGTGATGCTGAAAGGGACTCGCCAGGGTACGGCTACCGATCGCGCGGGTAATTTTTCGCTGACGGTGGACGAGGATCGCCCGACGTTGACGTTCACGTTCATCGGGATGAACCCGGTGGAGGCGGTGTACGAGGGGAAGCCGCTGTCGATCGTGATGCGAGAGACAGAGATGGCGCTCGGGGAGGTTGTTGTCACGGGTATCTTCGAACGGAAGGCGGAGAGCTTTACCGGTTCGGTGGCGTCGTACTCGGGGACGGAGCTGAAACGCGTGGGCACGAAGAACGTGATCCAGAGCTTGCGGACACTCGATCCCTCGTTTCGCGTGACGCCCGATAACCTGTTTGGGTCAGACCCGAATCGCTTGCCCGATATCAATATCCGCGGCAAGAGTAGCATCTCTAATATCGAGTCGGAATGGGGAGATGACCCGAATCGCCCGATTTTTATCATGGACGGTTTCGAGGTGGACTTGCAAACGGTGATCGACTTGAGCATGGACCGTGTCGCGTCGTTGCATATCTTGAAGGACGCGGCGTCAACGGCCATGTACGGGTCGCGCGCGGCGAATGGCGTTGTTGTCATCGAGACGGTCAAGCCGCAAGCGGGCATGTTGCAGTTCTCGTATAACGGTAACTATAACGCTGAACTTCCCGACCTGACCGATTATAACATGATGAACGCGGAGGAGAAGCTGGCCTTCGAGAAGGCCACCGGCTTCTATGACCGCGTCAGCACGACGACCGAGAAGGTGCAGTGGGATAACTTGTATAATAAACGGCTGGCAGACGTGCGCGAAGGCGGCGTCGACTCGTACTGGCTGAGCGAACCGCTGCGAGTAGGCTTCACGCACAGGCATAGCGTGCGCGTCACGGGTGGCGATCGCTCCATGTATTATTCCTTCGGTTTGACTTATAGCGGTAACGAGGGCGTGATGAAACAGTCGAAACGAGACGTTATCGGTGGTAACGTCAACCTGCAGTACCGGCGGGAAGGGTTGCGCCTCTCGAACGATATCACGTTCGACTATACCCTGGCCAATAACGCTCCTGTCTCCTTCTACGAGTACGTGCGCGCGAATCCTTATTATAAAAAGGAGATTAACCCGGAACACCCCGAGTACCTGGATTATTACCGGATCGTGCAGGATAACGGCGGGGCAAACGTTTATTATGTTACCAACCCGCTTTATAACGCGAGCCTGAAACACGTGAACCAGTCGAAGAGTAATATATTCAGGAATAACCTCCGCGTCGAGTACTCGCTCGAGGACGTGAAGTTCGCGGGGAAAGTCAGTCTCTCCAAGTCGATAGGTAAGACCGAGACGTTCAAGTCGCCATACCATACCGACTTCCTGGAGCGCTCGCGCGTCGAACGCGGTAGCTACACGAAGTCTAGCAGCGAAAACATGAGCTATAACGGGGATCTTTCCGTGACCTTCGGTAAGGTCTACGCGGAGAGCCACCAGGTAAATGCCGTCGGTCGCCTGGAAGTGAACTCCACGACGCGTGAAAATGATAGCTACGTGGCTATCGGCTTCCCCAGCGACCGGGTCTCGAACCCCGCCTTCGCGATTAGCTACCCGACAGGGAAACCCGGGTACGGGGAGAGCTTCAAACGCGCCATCAACATGATGTTCACGGCTAACTACGGGTACAAGGGACGATACCTGATCGACGCTACCTACCGGCGAGACGGCTCTTCGAACTTCGGCGCCAATAAACTGTGGACAAACACGTGGTCGGTGGGCGTTGCCTGGAATATCCATAACGAGGAGTTCGTCGGGGAGTGGGCGCGAACGATGAAACTACGCGCCGCGTACGGTAACCCGGGGAATAATAACCAGGCCTTCGATACCTTCCTGGCCTACTCGTATAACACGAACCTGCAAAACATCTTCGGGCTGGGCGCGCAGATCTATTCCTACGGGAACGCGAATCTCGACTGGCAAAAGACAAACGACTTGACAGTCGGCTTCGACCTCGTCGCGTTCGACGGGCGAATCAGCGCGATACTGGACTTCTACCAAAAGGTCACCAACCCGCTGATCATACAAGTGGGAATGGCGCCGTCGACCGGTAAGTCCACGCTCGTGACGAATCTCGGGATGAACACGATCAACGGGATCACGTTCAAGATCGACGCGCGCGTGCTGGAGAACAAGGAGAAGAATCTCCGGTGGAGCATCAACGCGCACGGGTATCACGAGACCTCCAAGTATAGCCGCATCGGGAATAGCCTCGACCGCTTCAACGACGAGCTGCGCAACACGTCAGTCTATCGTTATCGCGATGGCGCTAGCTCGTCGGATATCTGGACCGTGCGCTCCGCCGGCATCGACCCGATGAGCGGACAAGAGATCTTCATCCGGAAAGATGGCTCCTACACCTTCACGTATGACGCCGGTGACGAGGTCGTGTGCGGTAACACGCTGGCCGACCTCGAGGGAGTGATCGGCACGACGTTCCACTATCGCGGCTTCTCGTTGCGCGCGTTATTCCGGTACAGCTTCGGCGGCGACTACTTCAACAACGAGCTATACAACCGGATCGAGAATATCGGCTACCAGATCGACTCGTATAACCAGGACAAACGCGCCTACTACGACCGCTGGAAACAAGCCGGCGACTATGCCCGCTACCGGGATATCCGCCTTTACACGGCCGACGGGAGGGTTTATCCCAAGTCGGATCGCTACGTGCAGAAGAATAACTTCTTCACCGGTGAATCGATTGCCGCCGGGTATAACTTCATCGACAACGCCTGGTTAAAGACTGTCGGCCTCCGCGCGCTCGCCGTTGACGTCACGCTGAACGAGCTCTTCCGCTGGTCCACCGTCAAGGCCGAGAGGGGAATCAACTACCCCTTCGCCCGCACGTTATCACTATCTTTAAACGTCTCTTTTTAATGAATGAAAGCCATGAAATACTTTAAGAATATCATCGCGATATTACTTCTCACCTCCCTCGCCTCTTGCGAGAAATGGTTAGCGGAAGTACCCTTCGACAAGGTGGCGGGAGACGAGTTATACTCCACGGAACAGGGCGCGCAAGAAGCCCTGAACGGGATATACCTCAACATGCTGGACCGCTCCATCTACGGCCACGAGTTAACAATCGGTCTCATCGAGGCCATCGCGCAACATTACTATATCCCGGATCCACACCGCTACGATAACCTCGCGGCGTACAACTTCACGAGCAGCAAATCCTCCGGGTACATCTCCGCGATATGGAGCAAGCTCTACAAGTTAGTCGCCGCCTGCAACGTCTTCCTCGAGCAAGTGGAATTAAACAAGGAGAAGTACAGCGCCGCCCACTACAAGTTGTTCCGAGGCGAAGCCATCGCCTTGCGCGCCTACCTGCACTTCGACCTCTTCCGCCTCTTCGCCCCCGCCTACACGGAGACCACGAAAACGGACAGGGCCATCCCCTATTACACGCGGGAAGTGAACGCGCCAGGCGATTACGCGAGCGTCGAGCAAGTCGTCTCCTATCTCCTCGCGGACGTCAACGAGGCCATCACGCTCCTCGCCGCCGACCCGCTGCTGGAGGGATTGACTACCGGAGAAACGTTCTGGGATTACAGGAATTTCCGACTGAACATCTACGCCGCGTGGATATTAAAAGCGCGCGTGCTCCTGCACTCCGGCGATAAACCCGCCGCCTACAGTATCGCCTCGGCACTGCTCGAGGAAAAGATGCCCGAAAGCGGACAAGCCGCGAATTTCCTGAAAGCCTTCCCGGACGTGCTCTCCATCAACTCGGCGTACAGGGAACCCCTCTGCTACACCGAGGTAGTCTTCGGGATGTATGACGTGAACCGCGTCGAGATCTACAAAAACTATTTCAGCGCGGATCTCTTGTCGGAAAATGTCCTGCTCGCCGGGGACAAGCGATATGCATCCCTCTTCACGAATTACGACGATATCCGCGCGAAGATCTTCCAGGACTCGCCCACGCAGAGCGGGGTGTACGCGTTAAAAAACATCTCGAAGTATCTCGCGGGGAACCTCTACGGCACCGACCCCTACCCCTATCGTTACAACGTCATCCCGCTGATCAAGTTGTCCGAACTCTTCCTGATCGCCGCGGAAACCAGCGATAACGATACCGACAAGGCCCGCTGGCTGGAGGAATTGCGCCTCAAACGCGGCTATCTCGTCAATAACACGAGCGCCTTCACCGGCAATCTCGACCAACTCCTGCAAGACGAGTACGAACGGGAGTTCTACGCCGAGGGGCACTATTTCTACTATCTCAAACGCAACGGGAAAACATCCCTCGTCAATCAACTCGGTGAAACCGTCTCGCTCAAGGCGACCGTCTTACCCGTGCCTGACGATGAAACCAATAACAGGTAACATGAAACTTCCTTTATCATGAAAAAATATCTTACTATCTTATTGATCCCTCTCCTGGCCGCGTGCTCGGAGGACAAGCTCGACCTCTACCACGGGGTAGAATCGATCTATTTCACTACCACAGAGGTCAACTTCTCGTTCGGGCTACTGACCGTCAACGATTCCACGGTAAATATCCCCGTCACCGCGACAGGCCCCATCTTCGACCGCGACAGGCATTTCCGCGTCGTCTACGACTCCGTCTCCGGGGAAGAAGGAGTGCATTTTGACCCGCTACCCGCCGAGTGCGTCTTCCCGGCAGGACAATCCAGGGGCTACATCCCCGTCCGCTTGCACCGCGTCAACGAGGATAACGAGATCTACCAGATCCACGCGCGACTCCTCCCAAGCGACGATTTCACACTCGACCTGACGGAAAAGTACTCCGGAGCGGATACCGTCGACATCACTCGAGCCGTCCTGAACTTCTCCTCCGCTATCACGCGCCCTGCCGGCTGGCAGGAGATAATCTACGGCTATTTCTCCGTCGCCAAGTACCTCCTCGCCTCCGAGCTCACGGGAAGGGACGAATCCTTCTGGAAAGCAAACGCCTCGCAAACAAGCATGGCGCTCTCCCCAGTCATCGCCATATACATCAATAGCAAGATCCTCGCCGGGAGAGACCAGGCCCTCCGGGACCCGGGAAATACACAACCCGAAGACAAGGGCTTCATGACCATGCGAGGAATCAATGCCTACTACGGGCAATACGTCACGATACCCGCGGACTGGGCGCCGGCAGACCAATAACATGTATCACGTAAAACAAGCATTATCATGAAACATATACACGCGTTTATCCTGCTACTCGCCGGAATCGCTTCCGCCTGCTACGAGGACAAGGGAACGTACGACTATTCTCCCATCCTCGAGACCGCGCTCGCGTCACCCATCCACGACACCATCATCACCCGCGGGCAGCACCTCACCATCGTCCCGGACCTCAAGCTGCTCGAGCTGGGAAACGAGGACCAGTACAGCGAGTTAGACCCGGGCGACTACTCCTACGAGTGGCGCGCCTACGGGAAAAACCTCAATGACATGTCCTCCGTCCTGCTCGCCACCACGCGCGCGCTGGACACCACCATCTACCTCTCCACGCGGACAGAACCTTACCGCGTCGTCTACTCCGTCACCCGGGAATCAACCGGCATCACGCGCAAGTTCCAGTTTCAACTTACCGTCACCAGCCGTTACTCCACCGGATGGCTCTACCTCACGGAGGAAGACGACGGAACCGCGGAGCTGATCGTCATGGGAACGGAAACCGCCACGAACGAAATCGTCTTCGAGAGAGACGTCATCGAACGCTCCGGATTCCCATACCGCGGCGGGGGCGCGAAGTTCGTCTACTGGTACTCTAACTTCTCCCGCATCATCATCGGTACAGGAGAAGCCACCGGGTACATCGACCGCGTGAACTTCGAGTGGAACGACACCAAGCTCGTCCGCTACATGATGTCCATGCCGTTACCCGTCGATCACACCTTCGAGAAAATCTTGTTCCCCAGCGCGTCATCGGCGATGCACTGGGTAGACTCCCGCGGGAATATCATGCCCATGCAAGCCACCGTCGGGGTCATGTACCCGTCGTACAACATCCTGCCCCCCGCCGTGACGGGAACTAACAAGTACGACACCGTGCAAGTCGCCCCCTTCGTCGCCGGCGCGGCCAGCTCTTCCACCGGACAGCTCGTCTACGACACGAAAAACAAGCGGATGATGCGCTACACCGGGATGCAAAGTGCACTCAAAACCAATCTCGAGACGGTCGCCGTCGCCAATCAACTGCCCAACCACCAGATCTTCTACATGCAGGTGTATAACGTCAGCCCGACGCCGTCCGTCGTCATCGCCAAGAACCTCGCCGACGGGAAGTACTACCGTTACGTCTACTCCGCCATCACGCTACAGGCAAACCCCGAGGAAATCCTCAACGGGCAGCTCCTCGAGCAGGCAAAGTACATGGAGTGCGACTACGTACACGGGTTCTTCTACATGGCCATCGGAAACAAGCTGTACGTCTTCCGAACGAACAACGACGGCACGGGAGAATTAAAGGAGGTCTCGATCGTTCCAGCGGACGCTTCCGCCGCCATCACACTCGACGAGGTCACTTACATGGGCCGGTACACGACCATCACCGCCACCCGCGAGCAAATCCTCGTCGGCACGTACGCCGGGACGAAGGGTAGCGGGAAGATCTACCACCTGAAGCCGACTTCCACGGAGCCAACAGTCATGACCGCCGAACAAATCATCGGCAGCCTTGACCGCGTGAAAAGCGTCAGCCGCTTCTGACAGTTTTCTCCACGCGATCTCGCCGCGACGCTCTTACAGGGCGTCGCGGCCCTTTTATACACCCGCCCCTCCCGGCCAAACAAGCAAAAAATCTCGTCAGACAAGCGACTTGTCTAGTTAGACAGGCGGGAAATCTAATTAGACAGGCGACTTTTCTAGTTAGACAAATGACTTGTCTAAGTAGACAGGCGAGAAATCTAATTAGACAAATGACTTGTCTAGTTAGACAGGCGAGAAATCTAATTAGACAAATGACTTGTCTAG
>JAITJA010000045.1 GCA_031279175.1 Odoribacteraceae bacterium | reverse complement strand
GAGGAGATTATAATGGCGGTCGGGTAAGATGGAGGGGAGGGATATTTATTCAGTGGACTCGCCGGTGATGGCCTCGATTATTCCGGTTTATACCCACGGTGTTACCTGATACCTTTCCGGGGGACCGGGGGGTATGGTCAAGCGTTACCTGAAAGTTAGAACTGTTATCGAGGGGGCCGCGAGGGGTCACGCGTCGCGGAAGAAAAGATAGGCAATGAAGATGGCCGCGATGATGCCAGCGAGGTCGGCAAGTAAGCCGCACGGGATCGCGTGCCGCGTGTTCTTGATGTTCACGGCGCCGAAGTAAACGGCGATGATGTAAAAAGTGGTGTCGGTAGCGCCCTGGAAGAGGGAGGCGAGGCGACCAACAAAGGAATCAGCCCCGCGGGCGTTCATCACGTCGATCATCAGGCCGCGCGCGCCACTGCCACTCAGGGGTTTCATCAGTGCCGTCGGGAGAGCCGGGATGATGTCCGTCCCCGTTTCCCAGCCCGCTAACTCGCAGGCCCGTGCAAGTCCCGTCTCGATGATCTCCATGCAGCCGGCAGCGCGGAAGACGGCTACTCCCGCGAGGATGGCCACGAGGTATGGTATGATCTTGACGGCGACGGAGAATCCTTCCCGCGCGCCCTCGATGAAAGCATCGTACACGTTGACGCGACGCCGAAGGCCGGCGATGATGAATCCAACGATGACGGAGAACAAGAGGAGTCCGCTCGTCACGGAGGAGAGCGTCTCGACTTCCTCGCGGCTTGCCCCGGAGAAGTACCAGAGTGCCCCGGCAACGAGTAGCGCGCCGGCAGCGAGGTATGCCAGGACGACCGGGTGGAACAGGTTTATTCGCTGGTAGATGGCGACGGCGACCAGTCCTGCCATCGTGGAGAAGTAGGTGGCCAGCAGGATGGGTAGAAAGACGTCCGCGGGGTTTTCCGCGCCACATCCCGCGCGGTAGACCATGATCGAGACGGGCACGAGGGTCAGGCCCGAGGTGTTAAGTACGAGTAGCATGATTTGCGCGTTGGAGGCGCGCGTTTTGTCGGGATTGAGTTCTTGCATTTGTTGCATTGCTTTCAGGCCGACGGGGGTTGCCGCGTTGTCTAGCCCGAGCATGTTGGCCGCGAGGTTCATCGCGATTGTCCCGTGCACGGGGCTGTCTCGCGGTAACCCGGGGAATAGTCGCCGGAATAAGGGGGCGATCAGGCGGGAGAGGAAGCGCGTGGCCCCGCCGCGTTCGCCAATTTTCATGACGCCCATCCACAGGGAGAGCACGCCCGTTAGTCCCAGGGCGATGGTGAATCCACTCGCGGAGGCGTCGAAGAGGGCCTGGACGATGGACGAGAAGACGTTCGCGTCGCCGAGAAAGAGTAGCTTGACCAGTGCTATGACGAAGGCCAGGAGGAAGAACGCGATCCAGATGTAGTTGAGGAGCATGGTTAACGGGTGGTCGCCTGGAGGGTGTTGCGGAGTAACGAGACGATGGTCATCGGGCCGACCCCTCCCGGCACGGGGGTGATGGCCGAGCAACGGGGGGCGACGTTGTCGAAATCGACGTCGCCAACTAGCCGGTAGCCGCTTTTGGTGGTGGTCGAGGGGACGCGGTGAACGCCAACGTCCACGACGATCGCTCCTTCCTTGACCATGTCCGCGGTGATGAAGCGTGGCGATCCGATGGCGACGATGAGTATGTCGGCTTGCAAGGTGAAGCGCTTGAGGTCGGTGGTCCCGCCGTGACAGAGTGTTACCGTGCAGTTGGCGCGGGGGTTTTTCCGGGACATGAGCACGGACAAGGGCGTTCCGACGATGTTGCTGCGCCCGACGATGACGCAGTGTTTCCCGGCTGTTTTGACGCCGTGCCGGGCGAGTAGTTCGACGATTCCGGCCGGGGTGGCTGGCAGGTGGGCGGGGAGGCCCAGTAGCATTTTTCCCGCGTTGAGGGGGTGGAAGCCGTCGACGTCCTTGGCCGGGTCGATCCGCGAGAGTATTTTTTCCTCGGAAAGGTGGCGGGGCAGTGGTAGTTGGACGATATAGCCGTCGACGTCGACGTCGCTGTTCAGGCGGTCAACGACTTCTAGTAGTTGTTCCTCGTTGATGTCCGCGGGGAAGCGCAATTCCGTGCTTTTCATCCCGATGGCCTGGCAGGCCTTGACTTTTGCCGCCACGTAGGTTTCGCTGGCGGG
The DNA here is from genome assembly GCA_031279175.1 of Odoribacteraceae bacterium. Classification (GTDB taxonomy): domain Bacteria; phylum Bacteroidota; class Bacteroidia; order Bacteroidales; family Marinifilaceae; genus JAIRKS01. Next base: position 5,279 of record JAITJA010000045.1, on the reverse strand, counting down.
GTCGTTCCCGACTAGTACCGCGGCGAGGTGCGGGATTTTTTTTCCTTTTCGCGCGCGGTCGGCGATTTCTGTTGCCAGTTCTTCCTTGACGCGCGCGGCTATTTCTTTTCCGTCGATTCGTTCCATGTTAGCGTTTTTTCATTTTTCTTGCCATCATTCCCCGGGCCATTCCGCCTGGTATTCCCCTTGTTGTCCCACCGGCCGCTCCCTTGGCCATTCCTTTCGCGACCCCGTGCATCATTCGTTTGGAGTCCTCGAAGTGTTTTAGCAGGCGGTTGACTTGCTGTATGGTAGTTCCGCTTCCTTGCGCGACGCGTTTTTTCCGGGACCCGTCCAGGATGCCGGGGTTTTCCCGCTCGGCCGGGGTCATGGAGTAGATGATCGCTTCCACGCCATTGAAGGCGTTGTTGTCAATGTTTATGTCCTTGACGACTTTTCCCATGCCGGGTAGCATCGAGACGAGGTCCTTGACGTTTCCCATTTTCTTTACTTGCTGGATGTGGGCGAGGAAATCGTTTAGGTTTAGCTGGTTTTTCTCGATTTTTCTTTGCAGTTTTTTTGCTTCTTCCTCGTCGAATTGCTCTTGTGCTTTCTCGACGAGTGAGACGATGTCGCCCATTCCGAGTATCCTGTCGGCCACGCGTTCCGGGTGGAAGATGTCGAGCGCGTCGAGCCTTTCTCCCGTTCCCACGAACTTGATGGGCTTGTCCACTACCGCGCGGATGGAGAGGGCCGCTCCACCTCGCGCGTCGCCGTCGAGCTTCGTTAGCACGGCCCCGTCGAAGTTTAGACGGTTGTTGAACTCCCTGGCGGTGTTGACCGCGTCTTGCCCTGTCATGGAGTCGACGACGAAGAGGATTTCTCCTGGCCGCGCGGCTTCCTTGATGGCGGAGATCTCGTTCATCATCTGTTCGTCGATCGCGAGCCGTCCCGCCGTGTCGATAATCACGACGTCCCTGCCGGTGGCCTTGGCTTCCTTGATGGCGTTCAGGGCGATCTGTACCGGGTCCTTGCTTCCTTCCTCGCTGTATACCGGAACCCCGACTTGCGTCCCGAGTACTTTCAATTGTTCGACGGCAGCCGGGCGGTACACGTCTCCGGCAACCAGTAGCGGTTTCTTTCCTCGTTTATTCTTCAAGAAGTTAGCCAGCTTTCCCGAGAAGGTCGTCTTGCCAGATCCTTGTAAGCCGGCCATCAGGATCACGGCCGGGTTGCCTTTTATATTCACGTCGGTGGCCGTCCCACCCATCAGTCGCGCCAGCTCGTCGCGCACGACTTTTACCATGAGCTGTCCCGGCTTGATGGCTGTCAGGACGTTCATCCCTAAAGCTTTTGTTTTTACCGCGTCGGTGAATTCCTTGGCGATCTTGTAATTCACGTCGGCGTCTAGCAGCGAGCGCCGCACTTCCTTTAAGGTTTCCGCCACGTTGATTTCGGTAATTTTTCCCTGTCCTTTTAGGATCTGGAACGATCTTTCTAGTCTTTCCGATAGATTCTCGAACATAAATATCTCTTTTAATGTTAAACTCTTGCCATAAAAGTACGCGTCCGCCCGGGAGGAGGCTATTTTCTCCCGATGTTTTTCAACACGACGAAGGTTTTGTCGATTAAAGCGTTGCTCACGATGACCGTGAACTCGTTTGTCGACGAGACGACCTCTACCAGGTTGATTCCTTCCAACGCGAGCTCTTTCATGATACTATAATAAAAGCCAGGTTGCAGGATGTTGCCTTTCGGTAGCTTGAGGGTGACGGATGATAGGCCGTTTTGCTTGAAGATACACTGCTCGGCGGCGAAACATTCGTCGATCATCTCCTCGAGGCTGTCGCTCACCACGAGGTTTGTCTCGAAGACCCCGCGGACGATCGTGTAGAAGACGTCTTCTTGCCGCGCGATTTCCTTCAACACCCGCACGTGGTTGTCCAGCAGCGAGGGGGAGTTCTTGAAGGTGTAGTCGCACAGGTTGCCGCGCAGGATAATATCTCCCAGGCTATTCAATAACTTGTTCAGTTGCCCCTGTTCCCTCACCTGGAAATAGGGGATCAGGCGATTCAGTGCCATCACGATCGCGCCCGTGTTCACTGGTTTCACGAGTATTTTTTCCACGTCCGGCTGGATCTGGCGCGCCAACGCCGAGATATTAATGATTCCGGCTGACATTGATTCTGACAGGTAGGGCTTGTGCTTGACAAGGTTCTCCACGATTTGTGCTATACTATACATATTCGCGCGTATTTAAAGTTCATATAATTCTATCCACTCGTACCCGTTTCCCGTGTGGTCGAGGTAGCGGGTGAACGCTTTCGTTTCGATGGCCAGCGAGGCCCGGTTGTCGTTGGGGTGGAAGGAGAGCTTCCTGGCCGCCAACAGGTTTTTGTCCATGAACAGGTAGACGTGGTGCTCCGCGTCGTTCAGCAGCCCGAAGGGGCTGACAGAGCCGGGCCGCGTGCCGAGGTATCGCGCCATTCTCTCCGCGGAGGCGAAGGTCAGCTTTCCCTGTTTCAGGCGGCGTTCAAGGTCGTGGATTGCCAGGTCGCGATCGCAATCGAAGACGACGAGGTAGTGGCGATTCCCCTTGTGATTCCTGAAGAAAAGGTTCTTGCAATGCGTGCTATCCAGCTCTTTCCAGTATCTCTTGGCGATCTCCACGGTAGGGGCTTCCGGGTGTTCGAGGTAATCGAACGGGATGCCCAGCGCGGCCAGTGTCTCGTACACGATTTCTTGTCCGATCATGTTCATTCTTTATAATATCTTCCTTGTCGCGTCTCCCGCTCTTTCATTCGTCTTTCCAGCATGGCCGTGAACTCGAAGTTCTTTACTCCCCATCGCGGCGCGACGAGGTATTCCTCTGGTGTTTGGTTCACGAAGCGTTCCAGGTAGAGGTCGGGGCGAACGCGCTCGACGATGTCAACCACCAGGTCGAGGTATTCTTCCAGCGAGTAGAGGGAGAAATCACCCGGGCGCGACCGGTACTCGTCGGCCATCCGCGTGCCCTTGACGATCTGCAACTGGTGTAATTTCAGCAGGTGAACGGGCCAGCGGCTCACGCGCGCGGCGCCCTCGATCATCTCCTGGCGGCTCTCCCCGGGCAGGCCGAGGATCAGGTGGACGCCCGTGAAGATGCCCCGTCGCGCGCTCTCCCGGCAGGCCCGTTCTGCCTCGGCAACGCCGTGACCGCGGTTGACGCGCGCCAGCACATCGTCGCGCGTCGACTCGACCCCGAACTCGAGGCAGACGTACCGGTCGCGGGCCAGCGAGCCGAGGTAGTCCAGCGTCTCGCGCGTCACCGCGTCGGGGCGCGTGGCGATCACGAGGCCCGCCACGAGGGGGTGTGCCAGCGCCTCGCCGTACCGTTCGCGGAGCACTTCCAGTGGCGCGTGTGTCCCGGAATAGGCCTGGAAGTAGGCCAGGTATTTCTGCCCGCTGTATTTCCGTTCAAAGAAGCGGACGCCCTCCTCGAGTTGTCGCGTGATTCCATGCTCGTCGCGGCAGTATCCCGGGACGAACGCGCGGTTGTTACAGAACGTGCAACCACCACGCCCACGGCTGCCATCGCGGTTCGGGCACGAGAATCCCCCGTCGATGGAGAGTTTCTGCACTCTCTCGCCGAAGATTGCTCGCGAGAAGGCCGCGTGGTCTCGATACCTTCGTTCGCTTGTCCGCGTCGTGATTTCTGGTTTCATGACCGCGAAAGTAACATTAATCGTTTAAGATTTAACGCCCGTCCCGCTTGCTTTTTCACCGGGGGGAACGGCAAGTGGAACGGCCGGGAGAATAGTATATACAAGTGTCCCGCGCCCGTCAGATGCGGGAGAGGCGTTCCACGACGGAATCTTTCACGTGGAGGTATCGCGTCATTTCCTCCCGCGCGACGGGTTCTTTTGACGGGGATTCCATCGCGAGCGGGTTAACCGGCGTGCCGTTCTTGAACACCCGGAAGTCGAGGTGCGGGCCGCTGGAGAGGCCGGTACTGCCGACGTACCCGATCACGTTGCCCTGCGAGACGCGCGTGCCGACCTTGATCCCGGTAGCGAACTTGGAGAGGTGCATGTAGGTAGTCGAGTAGGTACTATTGTGCCGGATCGTCACGTAGTTTCCTCCCCCGCCGGGCTGGTAGGCTCGTTTCACGACCGTCCCGTCGCCGACGGAGTACACTGGCGTGCCGGGGGGCGCGGCATAATCCACGCCGTGATGTGGCCGGTTGATCTTGAGCACGGGATGAAAGCGGTTATTCGAGAAGCGCGACGAGACGCGGGTATACTTCAGCGGGGCCTTCAGGAAGGCTTTTTGCAGGCTATTCCCCTGTTCGTCGAAATACGCGGCGCGCCCGTCTCTCGGGTACGAGATCGCCACGTGTGATTTACCGGCGTGCGTGAAGATCGCGCCTTTCACGTCGAAGTGGCCCAGGGGGACGCCCTCGACGAAGGGTTGGTCATAGATGACCTGGATAGAGTCGCCCTCGAGTATCCCGTGGAAGTCGATCGTCCACGCGTAGATATCGGACAGCACGACTGCCAGTGTCGGGTCCGCGCCGGCCTCTTTCATGGCGTTCCACAGCGACGAGGTAATCTTCACCCTGGCGGTTCGTTCTCTTGTCTCTATCTCTTTTTTACCGATATACGCCTCGCTATTCTCCTTGAAATCGATGACCACGTATTCCGTGGCGCTATGCTCGTAGATAAAGAACTCGGGGCTTTTCAGGCTATCCCGGGCGAGGAAGAGCGTGTATTTATTACCGGCGCGCAGCTTACGCGTGTCGAAGACCTGCTTGCAGCGCTCGGAGGCCTCGTGAATCTTTCTTGCAGACACCCCGTGGCTACTCAAGATGGCGGAGAGGTTCTGCTTCTTGGCGACGATCCCCTCGTCCACCTCGAAATCGTCGACGGGTATCCCGTACTTGTAATGCACCTGTTCAAGTTCCGTCGAGTCCGTGAATTCCGCCATCGCGTCTTCTATCTCGAACGTACCTTGTTTCGGCGCGGCCGGGAGGAGGATGCCTGTCGCGATTATTCCTGCCGCGATCCCCCCGACAACCCATTTCATTGTCCGTGTCATGTGTTTTACTCTTTTTTAATACTGGAGCGCAAGGTAGGGCTTTCCGCGCAACCGCGCAACGTTCACGCGACGGGCAAGGGGAAAATAGTACCTCGCCCCCCGGCCTCCTGTCTAGTGATAACGGGGAATTACCGGCAATAATTAGGTGTAAATAGTCGCCTCTTTCCGGGAGCGCGGACACGCGATAAACAAGTAAAAAAAGTGCCCGCGAAAAAATATGGAAA
>JAITJA010000027.1 GCA_031279175.1 Odoribacteraceae bacterium | reverse complement strand
CAGGGAGCTGGGAAAAGATACCGGTGCCGTCGCAATGGGAGTTGCATGGCTTCGGCGAGTACACTTACGGCCGGTGGTACACGCGTCGCGGGGCCGTTCCCTCCTCGGAAGAGGGTCTCTACCGCCGTACCTTCCGCGTAGAGAGACGGGAAGGAGAACGCGCGCTGCTGGTCTTCGAGGGAGTAATGACGGACGCGGAGGTAAAAGTCAACGGGGAAGTCGCCGGGGAGATCCACCGGGGCGGTTTTTACCGTTTCTCGCGCGATATATCCAGTAAACTGCGCGACGGGGAAGAGAACCTGCTCGAGGTACGCGTTTCCAAGCACTCCAGTGACGCGTCGGTGAACGCCGCGGAACGCCGGGCGGACTGGTGGCTTTTCGGTGGCATTTACCGCCCCGTTTACATCGAGATCGTTCCCGCTTCCTCCATCGATGGCGTGGCCGTCGACGCCCGGCACGACGGGAGGCTCTCGGCACGCGTGACGTTACGCGGCGCCCGCCCGGGCTACTCGTTGCGCGCCTCTATTCATCCCCTGGATCGTTCGCCGGGTCGTTCGCCGGGTCTTTCCGGATCGGTGGTCAAGCGTTTGACGGGCGAGGAGCTCCCGGTGGCGACCATTTCCGGGACGTGGCGGGAGGTGAAATCCTGGACCCCGGAGGAGCCTAACCTGTACGCGCTGCGCCTGTCGCTGGAGGACGAGCGGGGACGGGTAGTGCACGCGATCGAGGAGCGCGTCGGCTTCCGGACGGTGGAGTTCCGCCGCGGCGACGGGATCTACGTGAACGAGGTCAAGATCCGGATGAAGGGGATTAACAGGCACTCTTTCTGGCCTGACGGCGGGCGATGCACGAATCGCGAGATCAGCCTGCAGGATGTCGCCCTGATCAAGGAGATGAACATGAACGCCGTCCGCTCGCATTACCCGCCGGACGCGCATTTCCTCGACGCGTGCGATTCGCTGGGATTATTCGTGATCGACGAGCTTGCCGGGTGGCAAAACGCGTATGACGCTGGCGTCGGCTCCCGTTTGCTGGAGGAGATGGTGCGACGCGACGTGAATCATCCCTCGGTGATCCTGTGGAGTAACGGCAACGAGGGGGGATGGAATAACGCCCTGGACACGCTTTTCGCGCGGCACGACCCGCAACGCCGGCACGTGATCCATCCCTGGGCGGATTTCGACGGGCTTGACACGCATCATTACCCCGCTTACCTGACGGGCGTGGCGCGGCTGACGAACGGGTACGACGTTTTCATGCCCACGGAGTTCATGCACGGGTGTTACGACCAGGGTCACGGCGCCGGGCTGGAAGATTTCTGGAACAGGTACAAGGATCACCCGCTGTTTGCCGGTGCTTTCGCCTGGGATTTTAGCGATAACGCCGTGAAGCGCGTGGATCGCGGCGGCACGCTCGACGCCGAGGGGGAACTGGCCGCCGATGGTATCCTCGGCCCGTATCGCGAGAAGGAGGGGAGCTATTACACGACGCGGGAGGTGTGGGCCCCGGTGCAGTTCGCTCCTTTATATATTACCCCGTCCTTCCGCGGGGAGTTTACCGTCGCGAACGAGTTTCTCTACACGAATCTCTCTGGCTGCGCGGCCCGTTACCGGCTTTATCGCGTCGACGCGCCGGGCAGTGGCGGGGAGCAAACGTTACGGGGAGAGGGGGAAGTGCTGTTGCCACCGCTCGCGCCGGGGGAACGGGGCAAGGCGCGGATGGTGCTTCCGGTGGATTTCTTCGACGCGGACGTGCTTGAGATCACCGCTACCGATCCCCGCGGGAAGGAGATCTGCACGTGGAGCTGGCCCGTCGCGTACGCCAGGGAGTATGCCGCCCGCGAGCTCCCGTCGAGGAGGGGCCCGTCGCCCGCCCGTTACCGGGAGGAGCATGATCGCGTAGTCCTGGTGGCTAACGGCGTGGAAGCTGCCTTCGACACGGGGACGGGGAAGTTGACGCGCGTGACGCGCGGCGGTCGTCTTCTTTCTATCGGGAACGGGCCGGTGGCGGTGGGCATGAACGCCACTTTCAAGGGGTATCGCGTCGGTCAAGAGGGGGACGAGGCGCTGTTCACGGCCCGGTACGCCGGCGCGATCGACTCTATCGAGTGGCGCGCGACACCCGGCGGGCTGTTGAAGATGAGCGCCGTGTTCCTGAACAAGGAGTCCGGCGGGAGTGGCTTCGACGCTGCCCTTGTCGAGGAGAACATTTATAATTTCGGTCTTTCTTTCGACTATCCCGAGAGGCGCGTGACGGGGATGACATGGCTCGGACGCGGCCCCTACCGGGTGTGGAAGAATCGCGTGAAGGGAGCAAGGCACGGCCGGTGGAGCAAGGCATATAATAACACGATGACCGGCGCTTCTTTCGATAACCTCGTCTACCCTGAGTTCAAGGGTTATCACGCTAACGTCTACTGGGCGCGGCTGGAGAGCGACGAGGGCGGTTTTTCCGTGACGAGCGAGAGCGACGGGCTGTTTTTCCGCGTTTTCACGCCAGCAGAACCGGCAGCGTCGCGCGATAGGGCCCTCCCCCCTTTCCCCCCGGGCGATATCTCTTTCTTGTACGATATCCCGGGGATGCGTTGCTTTAAACCTCTCTCGCAGCACGGGCCATCAGCTCAACCCGGGTCGGTGCGCGTGAAGAAGGGCGACGAGGGCATCTCGATGGTACTCTGGTTCGATTTCACCGGGAAGGAGGAGAGGAACGATAACGACAATTAGCACGTTCTTACCAAAAAAACCGAAACGATGAAGACAATGATCACGAAATTTCTTGCCGCCGGCCTGGAGGGAAGCGGGACGCTCGACCGCTTTTCGTTCAAGAATTGTGCCTTCGAGGGGAAGGAAGCCGGCGCGATCCGGCACGCCAATGACTGGCTTTTCGAGGGATTCTCGGTGACGGGCCAGCTGGAGATCGCGCGCTGTCAACATGTCAATCCCTGAATCATGGAAAAGAATTATTTTCTCGCCATCGACCTGGGCGCTACCAGCGGGCGGGCCATTGTCGGGACGATCGCCGGGGGGGCGATCGCGATAGAGGAGTTAACGCGCTTCCCCAACGCGATGGTCGAGATGAATGGTCATTTTTACTGGAATCTCCACGCGCTTTACACGGAGATTCTCCGCGCGTTGAAGCTTGCCCGCGACTTGCCCCTCACTTCTATCGGCGTGGACGCGTGGGGTGTTGACGTTGTTTTCTTCGGGCGCGACGGGGAGATGCTCGGCCAGCCATATGCCTACCGCGACCCGCACACGAGGGAGATGCCCGACCGCTTTTTCCGCGAGATGAGTAGCGAACAGCTCTACGCGTTGACGGGAATCCAGATCATGGATTTCAACACGATCTTCCAGCTCTACGCGTTGAAGCAGAACAGCAACTCTCTCCTGGCCGCCGCCGACAAGATCCTCTTTATCCCCGACGCGATCGCTTACCTGCTGACCGGGACGATGATCGCGGAGTACACTATCGCCTCCACGTCTCAACTGCTCGACCCGCTGACGCGCCGTTTTAATAGCGCGTTGCTCGGGATGCTGGGGCTCGCGACGAGTCATTTTCCTCCTGTCGTCATGCCCGGGACGCGTGTCGGGACGCTCACCCCGGCTGTCCAGCGGCTCACCGGCCTCGGTGCCGTTCCGGTCGTGGCGGTGGCGGGACACGACACGGCTTCCGCGGTAGCAGCCCTCCCCGCTACCGATGATCGCGTGGCCTATCTCAGTTCCGGAACCTGGTCGCTGATGGGTATAGAAGTACCCCGGCCTGTCCTGACGGCGGATAGCTATCGCCTCAACTTCACGAACGAGGGCGGGGCAGACGGTAAAATTCGCTTGTTGAAAAATATCTGCGGTATGTGGCTCCTCGAACGTTGCCGCGAGGAATGGGGAGGGGCGTATACCCACGACGCGCTGGTCAAGGCGGCACTTGCCGCTCCTCCTTTCCGTTCTTTCATTCACCCGGATGACGCGCGTTTTGCCAATCCGCCCTCCATGCTTGATGCTATCCGCGATTACTGCCTGGGAAGCGGGCAGCCAGCGCCCGCGTCACCCGGTGAGGTCACGCGATGCATCTTCGAGAGTCTCGCGGCGCGTTACAGGCAAGTCTTCGACATGCTCGCCACT